>NZ_JAUBPU010000103.1:0-10656 GCF_036700885.1 Microcoleus sp. S13_B4 | reverse complement strand
TTTCTAGGCTTCAACATCAGACACTACAGAGCCGAAAAAACCTCTAAAACAGGTTGGAAGCTGCTGATTAAGCCAAGCAAGGAATCGGTAAGCAAAATACGGAATAAGTTGCGAAAGGAATGGCTCTCCTTGCGAGGGTCGAATGTTCTAGCAATTATTAAACGCTTAAACCCGATTATTAGAGGATGGGCGAACTATTTCCGTTCAGGAGTGTCTTGTGAAATTTTTCATAGTCTTGACCGTTGGATGTTTCATCGGGCAGTTCGCTATGTCAAGCACACCCACCCTAAAAAACCCCGTTACTGGAGACAAAGCCGCTATTGGGGCAGGCTGAATTTAGAGCGTAGCGACCGATGGGTATTTGGTGACAAAACCACAGGAATGCATTTGCTCAAATTTAGCTGGTTCAGGATAGAAAGACATATTCTGGTGAAGGGCAGATCATCTCCTGATGATCCAAATCTTAAAAGCTACTGGCAAGACAGGGAGAAGGCTAAATCTAAATCTCTTACTCCCAGTAAACAAAAGATTGCTCAGAACCAAGGATGCATTTGTCCTAAATGCGGAGAATCTCTATTCAACGGGGAAGAACTGCATGTTCATCACATTGAACCAAAACAACAGGGTGGGAGCAATAGCTACAAAAATCTCCGATTCTTACACTTCTACTGTCATCAACAGATTCATGCTGCAAAATGACTGAAGCATGTGGAAGCTAGTAATTTGCTTAAGCCGGATGTGCTGAAAGGTACAAGTCCGGTTTTGAGGGGAGGGGGTTACAGCGATGTAATCCCTTTACCCGACTTCTCCACGAAGACATAACCGTTGTTCAAAGATGTAAGGAGATAATCTCCGAATGGTTAAAAAGCATGGGCTTAGAACTGAAGCCTAGTAAAACTCGCCTAGCCCACACCCTTGAGGAATACGAGGGAAATACCCCGGGTTTCAACTTCCTTGGGTTTAATATACGGCAATTCCCAGTTGGAAAACATCACTCTGGGAAGAATAACGGAAAATTGCTAGGTTTCAAAACAATCATCACCCCAAGCCAAGAGAAGCAAAAGATACACTACGAGCAAGTAGCAAACATCATCTACGCCCATAGAACAGCGACTCAAGAAGCGCTAATTGGAAAACTCAATCCAATTATCCGAGGATGGGCAAACTACTACTCAACCGTCGTAAGCCAAGAGACTTACGAAGATCAAGACCACCTAATCTTTGACAAACTTAAGGCTTGGGCAAAACGCCGTCATCCCAAAAAGTCTATCCAGTGGATCATCAATAGATACTGGCAGACCATTGGCGGTAATAACTGGGTATTCGCAACCAATGCAAAAAGTGAAAACTTAATGCGGTTAAGAACGCATAGCGAGACTCCAATAGTCCGCCATGTGAAAGTTAAAGGCGAATCGTCTCCATACGACGGAAACCTGGTTTATTGGAGTACAAGAAGGGGAAAACACCCTGAAATCTCAACAAAAGAGGCAACTCTAATGAAGAGTCAAAGGGGTAAATGTAACCATTGCGGATTGATTTTCGGAGTTGAAGACAAATGGGAAATCGACCATAAAATCCCCCGATCCAAAGGCGGTAGAGATGAATATAACAATCTTCAGCTCTTACACAAACATTGCCACGATGTAAAAACAGCCAAAGATGGTTTGGCTGGGGGTAGTATTGTTAATTACCCAAATCACTGAGGAGCCGGATGAGGCTAAAGTCTCAAGTCCGGTTTTGTAGGCGAGGCAGAAAGGCGACTTCCTGACCTTAGCTATCGGAGTGTCAAAATAAACAGCCATTATTGATTAAGCCTGGTTTATTGCTGTGAGCCAACACCCTGTCTGGACGCAAATCCGTCGATCGCACCAGCCACGAGAGCTAGTATCATATAGCACATGGTACTAGAAAAGAAGCTCAAACTCATCCGTGATGTCGAAACGGGTATCATTGCTCATCAGGTCTGCTGCGTTGGGGTACTTCACACTGGTTTGGGCTCTTCAATTGCAGCGAAGTGGCCGGTGGTTGAGTTGGAGTATCGGCGCTTCTGTGGCCCCGATGCAGGTCGAAAGCGTTTTGTTCTCGGTAAAGTCCAAATGGTTCGGGTTAGCTCCACTCCTGAGTTATGGGTGTGCAGTATGGCGGGTCAAAACCTTCACGGCAGTAAGAAACGCTATACCGATTACGATGCCTTGGCGCTCTGTTTATCTAAACTCCACCACAAATCCCTGGAATTGGAACTAACTCCTTTCCTTCCCTACAAGCTTGGATGGTCTGGGGGACGGGGCGAATGGAGCGTTGTCCGCCCCCTCATCGAACAGCACTGCCCCAATGCCGTTATCTGCATTGATTGACCTGCATTCACGGGGACACAAGAGTGCGTGAATGCAGGCCGCCGTTAACTATAAAGAAACACGCACCGCGCCTTTTAAACACGCACTCCACATAAAAAAACACGCGCCGCGCCTTTTAAACACGCATCTATAGAGTCTGTGGAGGAAAATTGGGTGGGGACTGAGCGAGCTCATCTCCGCTCACTTGCTAATTTTAATAATTTAGCTTTTTAGTAAAATGCTAACTTTAGCTGTTTATCTTTCAAATAAAATATAAATTGCTAAATAAATAAAATAATAAAATATTTAAATTAGCTTTTTACTAATTTAAATATTGACTAATTTCGTTTTTTAGATGACGATATATATAGAAAACCCCATCCCATGTCCCTAAAGCCATGATTGCAGTCGCCATCGCGTCCCTGTCCGGGGGGCAGGGCAAGACAACCGCATCTCTATTCCTGAGCCGCCTCCTAGCGAGCCGGGGCTATCCCACACTGGCTATCGACGCCGACCCCCAACACAACCTGACCACCTACCTGGGGCTAGAACTGCAACCCAACCAGCCCACCTTGCTGGAAGTTCTCAAAAAATCCGTACCCATCGAAGACGGCATCTATCCAGTCGAAGGTAGCGACAACTTGTTTCTAATTCCCTCCGACGACGGCCTTGACGCCGCCGCCGACTACCTATCCAGCAGCGGCGTCGGCGCTACCCTGTTGCTGCGCCGCCTCGAACCAGTTGCCGAAGCCTTTAAATTTTGTATCATTGACGCACCCCCGCAGCGCTCGCAGATTTGCTTAACCGCAATCGGTGCCGCCGACACCGTAATCGTACCCGCCGAAGCTTCCGTCAAAGGCTACGGTTCCCTAGTGCGGACACTCGACTTGCTCAACTCCATGAGAGATGTCAAAGCAACCAACGCTACCGTACTAGGAGTGCTGCCCTTCCGCGACCGCTGGATTGGCAACACTCAAACCCTAGAGAGCCGCCTAGCCGTAGAAGGAATGAAAGACGAAGTTGAAAACGAATTAATTCTCCCTTCAATCCGAGAATCCGAACAGTACAAAAAAGCCATTAACAAACGCCAAACTCTCAGCGAATTAGGACATCCCGACTTAGAATATCCCTTTGAAATACTGCTCGCCAAAATCGAGTCTCTTTTACAACAAAAAGTACAATGAGTGACAGCATCCTCGACCAAATTCGCTCCAACCGCAAGCGAACAGTTGTTCCAAGCCGAGAAGATACTTTAATCGCCCCCAAACAGGAGAGCGAACAAATTACCCAACAGTCAACTCCGGCGAACGAACCTTCAAAAGAAACCACTGGTGACAATTCAACCTTAGAAGAGTTAAAAGCCGAACTCGCGAAAATTCCGCCAACTCGCCGCCATTCTGCTGTTGTTTTAGATGCCGAAATAGATGCTAATTTGACGAGATTTTGCAAAGAAAAAGGAGTGACTGTAGAAGTATTTTTAGAAGCTGCATGGCTGCAAGCAGTAGCTTCATCTGAGCTGATGGAAAAAATCTTGGTAGAAGCTAAGTGCCGCTACGATTCAAGAAAACTTGCTGGAAAGCTGAGGCGGCTGATCACAATGCTATCCGGGCGCTGATAGGGAGTAAATCTTAATCGCTGATTCTCTGGACTACTTAGGACTTTTAGGGAGTTTCTGCGAGCGTGACGAGCGTAATCGGTTGTGTTACCATCAAAACTAATCAAACATTAAAAGAACGAATTTTTGATGGTGAGTGTTGCCCCTATTCCTGGGATGGTTGCATAAGTAGGTAGGCGGGATTAAACCGAATAATGTAACAGTATGTAAATAGGCTTAAGTCAGCCAGTAGAGAGCATTTGGACACTTTACATCGTTTACATAGTTGCGTTTTAAAGCGCCGACTTACTTAAGTCCTAAATAAATTGCCACAGCAATTTCCAGGTTTATGGAGTACGGTTGCAAGGGTTTGTCAACCATTTTGGTAAGTGCCTTTGGTAAGTGCTTGGGATTAAGGTGTACTCTATTTGCCTGGAATCTGCTGTATAAGTTTCATCCAAACCTCACGGGATGCGTGAAACTCAGACACAAAGCGTGCTGAGAGGGAAGCGACTCGGAGGATTTTAATCCCCGTTGTATTTTCAGGATATAGCAGTCCTAGATGTCTGTCTTGTCCACTTTGTATCAATCTTATGTAGTTCTCGACCGCGCTAAAATTCCAAATGCTGCACGGCCCGCCGCTTAGTTTCCTCCCCACGCCTGTCATATTTGGCCGTAGTTACCGGAGAAGCATGACCCGCCAACTTTTGCACCGTCACAATATCCACCCCAGCATCGAGGAGGTCCGAGCAAAACGTGCGCCGGAAATCGTGGGGACTAAAGGACTCCACCCCAGCGAGAAACGCCCGTCGCTGCACAATCTTCAACACACCATCCTCCGTCATGCGTCGGCGCTGAATTTCTCCCCCCTTCCGAATCGGGTACAACAGAGGCCCTGGAGCCTCTCCCCTCAACTCCAGCCACCGGGACACTAAAAGGCAAGCAGACTCCGGGAGGTAAACCGTCCTGTCTTTCTTGCCCTTACCCTCCCGGACGAACAGCGCTCCCGTAGATAGGTTGAAATCTCGCTTCAAGAGATTGACCGCTTCACCGCGACGGATGCCGCCCCCTCGCAAGATAGCAATCAGCGCCGAGTCCCTAACATCAATAGGGGTCTTACCAGAGCAGCTTTTCATCAATGCAGCAATCTCACAGAGCGTTAGCGCGCGCCCCCTAACTTTTCCCGATTGCTTGATACTCCTGACATCCACCGCTTTACTGTAATCGAGGGGGTCGATTAAATCCAACCGCAAAGCTTCCTTTAACACCCGCCGCAGGGCGCACAGCATTTGGTTCACCGTCGCGGGGGCGTACTTTTTCTCAAGGGCCGAGCGCAGAGCCGCCGTATGTCTGTAGCGCAATGCCGCCCAATTCAAAGTCATTGCGTCGCACTCCCCACCTGTCAGCATTCGGGCCATGATATTGAGCCCTTCTCTCATGGTTGCCTTTGACCGCTCGCTCCCCAAACTGTCGAGGTACACTGCTGCTGGGTGCTGAGTCAGGGGTACCGGACAGGGCAGATTCAATGTTTCCGGCTGTTGCTCTGGGAGTAAGTCGAGCATTTACTCTTTCAAAGTGACATTATAAATACTAAATTTTACGCCGAAAAGGCGTTAGCGATCGATTTGGCTCTTCCCTGGTGAACCCTCACCGTCCGGGGACGAGCCCGTGTGTTCCCTCCTCTTCGTAGAAGAATAACACCTTTATGCAGCTTTAGTCTGTTTTTTTGGGCTACTTGCTGTGGAATCGCCTGATATTGCTTTATCGCTGGTGGGTGGGAGAGTTATGCGAAGTGAGGGGAATTTTTGGGGAGTGCGATCGCGAATGGCTGTAATGATATGATGGCGGAATGGCAATCAATACTGCTCGGTTAAGCAATTTCGTGGTTATGATATGTCAGCTAAAGATATCTTTCACAATGCTGTTCGTTCAGCTTTAGAAAAAGAGCTTGACTAAAGTGCCAAATAGTTTGCTAAAATTCTCCATAGTTAATCATTGAGAGGAAGTTTTGTGTTTGCCCTCAAACGAGCGCTCAAACTGAATAACAACGAAGCGACTTTGATGGCAAGACACGCAGGATTCCGGCGCGTAGTATTTAACTTTGGGTTAAGCTTGCGGACTCAAATGTATAGCGAGGGAAAATTCACAGACTCGAAGGTGATCAACGAAGTTAAAAAAGTTCTTACCAACTACGTCAAGAAAAAGCCTGAATTCTGCTGGATGAACCAGTTGTCTAGTCGAGTTTATCAAAATGCTTTAATTGACTTGAAAGATGCTTTTAGTAGATATCGCTCAGGAAAGGCAGGTCATCCAAAATTTGCTAGCCGTCGAGACGGTCAATCTTTTACGGTTGATTCATCTAACGGCAAAGTTTTGTTAACCGCTGGCAACACTATTAAGATTCCTACTTTGGGAACTTTTCGGCTTTTTGAGCCATTAGAGTGTAGTTTTATCTCTCAAACTTTCACGATTTCAAAAGAAGGAAATCGCTGGTTCGTTTCTTTTTGCGTTGATGCAGAACGTCTCCCGGTTCAGCAGTCTGAAAGTTCTGTAGGAATTGATGTCGGCATCAA
Source organism: Microcoleus sp. S13_B4 (assembly GCF_036700885.1). Taxonomy (NCBI): domain Bacteria; kingdom Bacillati; phylum Cyanobacteriota; class Cyanophyceae; order Oscillatoriales; family Microcoleaceae; genus Microcoleus; species Microcoleus sp. S13_B4. Next base: position 4,156 of record NZ_JAUBPU010000103.1, on the reverse strand, counting down.
GTCATTTGCCACGCTGTCAACCCAGCAGGTTTTTGATGCGCCAAAACCGTTAAAGCAAGCGAAAACCAAGCTTGCTACTTTGCAGCGCCAAGCATCTAAACAGCTAAAAGGCTCTAAGAATCAGCGCAAAACTTACAATAAAATTAGCCGACTCCATGCAAGAATAGCTCGTATTCGCCTAGACTTTCTCCATAAGTTGACAACTTATTTAGCCCAAACTTTTAAGCTAATTAAGATTGAAGATTTAAACGTCAAAGGAATGATGGCGAATCATAAGTTAGCTGGAGCAATATCTGATCTTGGGTTTTACGAATTAAAACGGCAACTCGACTACAAGTGTCAAATGTATGGAGCTAGTTTGGTACTGGTAGACCAGTGGTTTCCTAGTACCAAAACTTGCTCGAATTGTGGCAACAAAAAAGATATGCCACTAAGCGTTCGGACTTTCGACTGTCCTGCTTGTGGCATATCTTTAGATCGGGATTTTAACGCAAGTTTGAATATTTTAAATTGGGAACCCTCGGCTTGAGGGGAATAGCCTACTTATCTTGGGATTAGCCGTCTACCCAACAGCGTAGGAAGTAAACCCTGAATTGTATCTAAAGACGACTTTAGGTAGGTTTAGGTAAGTTTTATAAAGCAGGGATGGATCATCACTCACGATCCTCTCTTTATCAAGGTAGAGGAACTTGATTTTTTTATCGACTTAGCAGGGAAAAGAGTTTATCAGCAGAGAAAGATGGCTTCAAAATTGCTATTGAGATTAAGTCTTTTATCGGTGCATCTGATTTAGCCAGCTTTTATATAGCTTTGGGTCAATTTCTCAGCTATCGTTCTGCCCTGAGAAAGAAGCAACCAAACAGAATTTTGTATTTAGCAATAAACCAAGATGTGTATAATGATTTTTTCAGCAATCGTTTTATTCAAGAATTAATCGCTGAGCATCAGCTCAAATTACTCATTTTTGATGTTATTCAAGAGGGGATACTTTTATGGAAAGAGTAAACTACAGAGAATTAATCCAAACAATTCTATCTCAACACTCAAGGAATGACTTGGATACTGAAACAGAAGTTCAATTACTTTTTGATACCGAACGGGAACATTATCATGTGGTTCATTTGGGCTGGGACGAGCAAAAACGGGTTTACGGCTGTGTGATTCACGTTGATATAAAAGATGGTAAATTTTGGATTCAGAGGGATAGAACGGAAGCAGGAATAGCGAATGAGTTAGTAGCCGCCGGAGTTCCCAAGGAAGATATTGTTTTAGCTTTTAAAGCCCCTTACGTGCGTCAATTTACTGAGTTTGCAGTGGGGTAATTAGATACGGAGGATTTACATTTTCATCAAAAATAAAGTATTTAGTTTTATCACGCGAGCGGAACTTACGCTCATAAACCGGGTTCCTCTGAAAATCCTGTGTTTGGAGATGTCGAGGAATAGCACTGGGGAAGAAATTCATAATCCGGGTTAGCTACCCCCTTTATCATCGGCAGAAAGATACTCACTTTCTGCTCGCGCAGAAGAATCTGCGCGCTCGTTATTTTTCCCTCAGCAAGATTGTCAGCTTCCCGCTATCTTGGCAACAAGCAAAGACTTCCGGCTGATAAAATATGCAAAAAGATCATAATTTCAGTTAAGAGAGTGAAAATAACGATCGCATGGTTACGGGCGAGATTGAAGGACGGGAAAATGCCCCTACATTATTCGGATGCCGGAAAGAGTGATCGCTCTTTCTGGAGCTTCCCCGGCAAACCTGCGGACTAGAGCCCAGCGAAAGCTCTGTGCGAAGCCGAGGGTTGCTTCATGTTAGCGTGAGGATATTAATTGAAAGGTTCTTGCTATGAAGCAATACAAAAACTTTTCCCATCACTGGACACGACGGCAACTGCTCGAATTTGGGCGTTGCATTTCAGGGGGCGACAAGCGCCCCTGAAGGGTGTCCCTTTGGCGCAGTGAATAAACGGCCGCTTCCATCAAAACCGAGAGTTCTGGGTCTGCCATCGTTTCCACGGATGCCAACAGCGAAGGATACAAAGAAGCGCTCGTCACCCCTAGCGTTGTAGCAGCAGCGGACACCTCAACCGTTAGCGGTATCGGTATTTGTGTCATGATTGAAAAACCTCATTAATGTGAGTGCCACACCCCGCCCCAGAAGATTTCCAGTCAGAGGGAGCGGGGTTTGATTTTGGTGTTAAACGATGCCTGTGTATGCACAGATATGCTTATGTATGCACATACATAGCACTTTTATTTGGGTATTGTCAAGCCCTATGATGAAAATTGTTGTGCATACACAGACAAATGACCAGAAAACCCGCAGAACGCAGCGCTTGGGGCGAAAACAAAGAGCGCTACAGCATTTTTGTAACTCCCACCGCGATGAAGGCGATCGACACCAGGGCTGAGGCTCTTGACATATCGCGCTCTGAATTCTTGGAACAGTTCGCCCGTCAGATGGTGGGAATGACCGATACTGAACTAGGAAAGGAGGATAGGGAGGAATTGACCAAAAGTCTTGGAGCAGAGTATCGCATTAGCCCGCGAAGAACTTGCTAGCAGGGGTTTGTTTCTCAAGCGCAAGGCTAAGGGCGATCGGGTTCAATTGCTAAAAAATCAAATTATGGAATGGGAAACACTACTTGAAAAACTAAGGTGAAGTTTCGGTATACACCAAAATTTGTTGATCTCGCGTTTGGTGTATACCCAAAACAGCAACGCCAAGTGTGCTGGATTGAAAGTTCAAAATGTCTCAGATTTTTTGCCAAAAGCTTTTGTGGACTGCATTTAGGTAGAACCAGAGCTAAGAACGGCATTTCAATTTTTTTGAGTTCCACGACCCCCCAAACCCTTACTATAAAAAGCTGGAGGCGTTTTAAAATACATCCATTTAAAGGAGTGACTGCAATGATTGGATGGCCGTTTAGCAAAAGTGAGGATGACGATTCGGAGCAGGAAAACAGACATTCGGCGTCATCTGAAGAAGATGGCAAGGAGATGGAAAAAAAGTATGGGTGGGAACTCAAAAGAGTCGAACAAAACGAGGACGATTCAGACCTATCGGTCGATTGCGTGTTTAAGGGCAAGCAGACCAGCTTCTGGGATATGTGGGGCGACCATCAAGACGACCCGGACTAGATGAAGCATAACTATAAAAGCATTTGATGTGATGACACAAACTGAAGAACTCGAACTTTACGACCCATTGGCAAGCAAGTCTACGCTGAGCCTTTACCTAGTCAAAGAGCAAGAAAAATGGATTCCTATCGAAAGCAAAGAGCTTGTGATTGGGAAACAGTTGACTCGACTGTTACAGCTTTCTCACGATTCGCGTCCTCTACTGAAGCGCAAGGTCAAAGTTGGAGAACGGCTAACTTACCACGTTAAAAAAGAGGGTAGCCCTTGGAAAGCTTACCTTGTCACTCCCTCGGACTGGGTAGTGGTCAGAGTGTTTCGGTACGAAGCTGACCTATCAGAGGTTGAAGGGGATATGCCAGAGTTTCGGGACGTACAGATTGCTTACTGCGAGCGCCAGCCTTTGATGCCAGAAGAAGCTGAGGCAATGACTTATGAGATTGTCAGCAAGGTTTCCGTTTATTCATGCGGTGGCGACAGGGAAGCTTATCAGAAATTCCTTGCCAGCGAGCAATCTAAGCCATACGTTCGAGTTTAAAATTGGAGGATCTATCAACTCATGGAATTACAGAGGCCCTTGGCAACAACCGAAGAGCCTCGCAGCCCAAGACCAGACCAAAAAAAAGAGTCCGCTATCTATAGAAGAGACGGCAGACAAAAAAATTAAAAAAACTTTAGATTCATCATAATCTATTTCTGCCATTACCGCATCATTTGCACCTTTGCACATTAACGGTAGTTACAGCAGAGCCGTCTCTTCTACATTTAGCGGGTTTTTGTAAAAAAAACCAGTTAGCACCGCTATGAGTAGCGAGAGAGGCATCTATGAACGTTGTTGCAAATCAATTTTTATCAACTACCACTTATCTTTGCCCCAAACACAAGAGCCACATTGAGAGCCGGGGGCTGTTGAACGATTGGAGTTACGCCAACTGCCGCACCGTATCTGCGGATGAGGCATCAGTTTACTTGGGCTACGCGGCGAAGTCTGGCGGTATCCTGTTTGTGGGAAAAACAAC
>NZ_JAUBPU010000102.1:0-11214 GCF_036700885.1 Microcoleus sp. S13_B4 | reverse complement strand
ATTGTTTATACGTCCTTTTTTTCACATTTTGGCACAAAATGCAAGGGCTAATTGAGAATGGTGCAAGATCTCAGTTTAAACCGAGAACAACGTCGCTGTGTAAGAAAACTCAAGCATCAAAAGTATGGCTATTGGATTGTTGCAATCGACCGGACACAGTGGAAAGGACACAATATATTTATGGTTAGTCTGGTCTGGGGAACTCATGCTCTTCCGATATATTGGGAACTCTTAAAGAAGTCAGGTAACAGTGACCTCAAGACTCAAAAACGACTGTTAGGTATCGTCCTTCCTCTGTTTAAGAACTATCCCGTCTTAGTATAATGGCGATCGAGAGTTTCATAGCCCCAAACTCGCATCATGGCTTGATGCCAGGGGTGTATCTTTTGCACTACGTCAGAAAAAAGACTTCCAATTTCAAGAGAATTTAGGTGAAGACTATCAAGTGATCAAAAAGCTTGGCTTCAAACCTGGGATGTCCAAATTTTATCAGAATATTTTGGGAAATAAAGGAGACGGTTTAGGGCCATTTAATCTGGCTGTGTATTGGAAACGAAAATATCGTAAGCCCGGACCAAAAGAACCTTGGTATATTCTGACAAATCTCCCCAATTTGAAGCTGACTTTAGATGTTTATTGTTGTCGGTGGGGCATTGAACAGATGTTCAAAGATTACAAAACTGCTGGTTATAATGCGAGAAGATACCAAGGTCAATGAAACTCGCTTTTTATCCTTGGTCTTATTGATTGCGCTTGCTTATAGTTTGGCGACGGTTCACGGACAATGGCTCAAGAAGTTAGGTGTAGAAATTTATGCAGGACGGATCAAGGAGCATCAAGACAAAACCCCACGCCAAAGTGAATTTAGTCTGAGCCTCTATGGACAACGGTGGATCTATGGGATGGAATTATGGAACGATTGGGTAACAAGTCTAATTGCGCTCAAACCCCATAAACGTCTCTATTTTCAGCGCGGCTTCTTGGCTCTATCCTTTATGCAGCAAGCATTATAGGTACGTTGTCACCCGCTAAGCAGAACAATAAGAAGACATTTGAGTAAAAATAAAAGCAGCCCAATAATTCTGAGTGTCTGAAAAAGTTTTAGACGGTTCGTTACCAACTAAATCCCGGTTCATTCCCCGGGCAGAGAAACCAAATTCCGCCGCTCGACGGAGCACCGCCATCAATTCAGCGCGAGTGACGGGCTGCGTAGGTTTAAAAGTTCCATCTTGATAACCGCTAACTATCTTGTTTTCCCGCGCAAATAGAACTTTTCAGGCACTCCACCGGACAATATCAACATCGCTATAGGGACGGATAGAAACATTGCTAGGAAATGTGATATAGCATCTTGTATTCCTTTCCAGGATTCCAATACTAAAGATACCAATTGCTCTCTGGTAACAGCAAGTTGCGGTCGAAAGGTATTGTTTTGAGAAAACCGGGCTACAAACCCAAAGCCCACAGCTTCTTTAATTTCGGAAGCGTAGATATCATCGGTAGCTATCTCCGAATTGTAGAAAAGCCTGTATTGCCTACGGTATTGGTATTTCCTGCGGTATTGGCTGCGGTAATGGCTGCGGTGATGGCTGCGGTAATGGCTGCGGTGATGGCTGCGGTAATGGCTGCGATGATGGCGGCGGTATTGGTATTGGTATTGGCTGCGGTATTGCTTCGGTATTGCCTCCGGTATTGCCAATTTCTCCCGGTGCGGATTGATTGGTAGTGAAATAAAAGTGACCTAATGTGCGGCCTTGGTAAGCTCTTTTACTCAAGCGCCAAGCAGGATCGAGACTGATTTTCATGAAGTCGTTAACATCGCCGTTTGTGCGACCGATAATCACCGATTTACCTTGGTAATCTACCGGAGTTCCCATTAGAAGAACATTGCCATCAACAGTTTCCAAGCTTAGGGTGTATTTTAATGCTAAATCGGTGCCGGCCATGCGAATTGAAAAGCCGTTGCTGTCAGTTGCGCGGCCACAAATACCAGTGAAATCAAAAGTAACTAATAACGGATCGACTTTCACGGGATTAGAGCCACTTTCGCTCCAGCACTTTCGCTTGTCAGATACCTGTTCTAAAATTAGCAATTGGTAGCCGCCGTAAGGGCGGGGTTGGGCGACGACAATTACTCGGTCTTGGCTAATTTCGGTTTCGTCAAAAGTAAATGCTTTAGCCGAACCGATTGCGCCCAGTGTTAAAATTGCTGAACCTGCCAGTGCGGCCACTGTTCGTACAAGTGAATGTTTCATGATTTTTCCCTATTGGCTCCTTATTTTGATGAGACCTATCTAGAATATAAAAAAGTCGCGATCTCCAGACAACAAGATAGAATTTTACCATCTCTTGTTCCGGTGGTACCAAGTGCGATCGATCGCCGATCATCACATTGGTTCGTAGTGAGAACTAAAGTCCGAGCCAATTTTTATGAGGACTTTAGTCCTGACTACAAAGTTATAACCGTTATTTTACCGAGAAACTTGATAAGCTGTTGGGCATCTAAATTGTATTTTCCGGGCGGGCGGGAGGCCCACCGACCAGAATTTGATGGGAGTTGACAGTAAAATTTGGATGGGCCTGGGCTTCTTACTTGCGGGAAACTATCGCACTATTCACAAAAAAAATGGTGCGTTAACCAAGTGTAACGCACCCTAAAACAAACATTGAAAAAGCGCCTTTCGTGTCTAGCGGAACATACTGCTAACAGAACTATCTTCGTGAATCCGCCAAATAGTTTCTCCGAGCAAATTCGCTACCGAAAGCACCGTCAACTGCTTAAAACGGTTCTCTTCAGGCACAGGAATTGTATTCGTAACAATTACCTCTTCCAACACGCCGCTAGACAAACGCTCGATCGCCGGAGGCGAAAACACCGCATGAGTAGCACAAGCATAAACCTGCCTCGCACCCTCGCGGCGCAACAATCGGGCGCCCTCAGAAATCGTGCCGGCAGTATCGATCATGTCGTCCACCAACACAGCAGTTTTGCCCCTGACATCACCGATAAGATTCATCACTTCTGCCACGTTGTGAGCTTGGCGGCGCTTGTCAATAATTGCCAGGGGAGCATCGCCAAGCTTTTTGGCAAAAGCTCTCGCTCTAGCGACTCCGCCAACATCCGGCGAAACCACAACAATATCCGTCAATTGCTTGCTCGCCAGATAATCCAAAAGCACCGGCGAACCGTAAACGTGGTCGAAAGGAATGTCAAAATAACCTTGTATCTGAGCTGAGTGCAAATCCATCGCCAAAACGCGACCGGCCCCAGCTTCCGTAATCAAATTAGCCACTAATTTTGCAGTAATCGACTCTCTTCCGGCCGTTTTGCGGTCAGCCCTAGCATATCCGTAATAGGGAATGACGGCAGTAATTTGTCTGGCCGAAGCGCGGCGACAAGCATCGATCATAATTAACAATTCCATGAGGCGATCGTTTACCGGACAGCAAGTTGGCTGAATCAAGTAAACATCGCAACCCCGAATCGATTCTTGAATTTGAACGTAGAGTTCCCCATCAGCAAACCGCTTGCGAACCATCGGCCCCAAATCTATCCCCAGATAGCGAGCCACCTCTTGGGCGAGGGGAACATTAGCAGAACCGGAGAACAGCCGCAGACGGTCATGAGCGGAAACCGGCGGCTCGGGAAGCGGAAGCGGTAAAGTAGCAGAACGGATCACAGCAGGCCTCTTGCAGGACGTTTATTCCATCGCTATCTTACCATCTGAAACTAGAAATATTCAGCTAATTTTTTGATAGATTTAACTTTCGGGGCGGCCACAAGTGTGAAGTTAGGCGAATTGAATAGGACTTGCAAAAATATGTCCGAGAAACCGCGTTTCTAGCCCACATTCGGCATCATTAACGGTCACAATCGGTTTTTACTTATTTTTATCCAGCAATAAAACTATGAATTATACTTGAATACCGTACATTAACGGAAAAAAAACTTTTAAAAGGCATAATTTATTACTCTAAAGATCGAGTCTTCTGCGTAATTATGCTGGGTGACACCCCAGGGTGCGGAATGTGGGCTCTAGCGATCTCTGTACAGGCAGAAGTACGATCGCACTTGTGTCCCTGCGTCTAAAAGTTTTGCCGTGAGTCAATTTGGGGCTGAGGCTGCAAGTGCAGCCTCAGCCCCAAATTCAGTCGAAAGCCGAAGGCATCCGGGTTCAATGGGATAAAAAAGCCACCAACAGGCAATAAACTTGAAAAATACTGTAAAAAAAGTTAAGAATCGGAAGCATACTTCAGATTTTTGATATCGGGCAAAGCAAGGTAGAAATCGATGAGCTTAAGAGAACGCATTGACGCAGAAATCAAAGCAGCCATGAAGTCCAAGGACAAAGTTCGCTTGGAAACAGTTCGCGGCATCAAGAAATTTATTCTCGAAAAAGAAGTTAGCCTCCGTCCTTCCGGCCAAGAGACGCTGACAGAAGCTCAAGAAATGGAAATTTTGATGCAAATAGCCAAACAGCGCCGGGATTCGATCGAACAATACCGCAAAGGTGGTCGCGAAGATTTAGTGGCACAAGAGGAGGCGGAGTTGGCAATTGTTGAAGAGTATTTGCCGGCGCAGATGTCAGACGAAGAGGTGAGTCAAGTCGTTGACGAAGTGATTGCTTCGGTTGGCGCTACTTCTGCAAAAGATATGGGCAAGGTGATGGGCAAGGCAATGCAGCAGCTTAAGGGCAAAGCAGACGGTAACAGAATTCAAGACTTGGTGAAAGCAAAGCTTAACAGCTAGTTAGCTCAAACTCCAATCTTGCAGCATTGGCGATCGGCATTTCAGGGACGGGCTATTGGCGCCACCAGAATATTGAACTTTGAACCCAACAGGAATCCGGGCTGTTGCTCAAAGTTGCTCAAACAGTCCAGGACTCATCAACACTAAAGAAACCGGGTTTTTGAGCGGATCTGCGGGTTACAACCTGTGTATTTTCGTGACAAAACCCGGTTTCTGACCATCATGGCGTCCAAGAATGTCAAAAAAATGTAAAATACTAACTTTGGTCGGGACTGGAGACTACAGATAGTGAAGTATGCTCAAGAGCATTAAAGACCTAGCATTACTAAGTCTGTGAGCGATCGTCTATTTTTTAACAGTTTCTACTTAAACTTATGCAGCCACCTATTGCTATTGGAACTCTCCTACAAAACCGCTACCGCTTGGTGAATATTTTAGGTCAAGGGGGATTTGGCCGGACTTATTTAGTAGAAGATTTGGGACGGTTTCAAGAACGCTGCGCCCTGAAGGAATTGATTCCGGTGCAAAGCGGGCCTTACGTTTTAGAAAAATCGAAGGAATTGTTTCAAAGAGAGGCGGCAATACTTTACCAAATTGGGCACCCACAAATTCCCCAGTTTCGGGCAATATTTGAAGAGAACCAGCGTTTGTTTTTAGTGCAGGATTACGTGGAAGGGATGACTTACCGCGAACTGTTGCTCGATCGAACTTCAAAGGGTCGCACCTTCACCGAAGCCGAAGTCTTGGTATTTATCCGGCAAATGCTGCCGGTACTGGCTCACATCCACGCCCGCGGAATCATCCACCGCGACATCTCCCCAGAAAACATAATTCGGCGGGAAAACGACCAGATGCCGGTGCTGATTGACTTTGGAGTGGTGAAGGAACTTGCCACCAAAGTCCAGTCTCCCGAAGGAACAGCCCACGCGACCACTGTCGGTAAAATCGGCTACGCGCCGATGGAACAGTTGCAAAGCGGGCGGGCAACAGCCAGCAGCGACCTCTACGCTTTAGCTGTAACGGCGATCGTCCTGCTGACAGGCAAAGAACCGCAGGAATTGCTCGATCAAACCACGCTGCAGTGGAATTGGCAGCAGCAAGTGCAGGTGAGCACGGGTTTGGCTTTGGTGCTGAATCGGATGTTGAGCAGGTCTCCAGGCGATCGATATCAATCTGTCAGCGAAGTCGCCCAAGCACTCGACGGCCAAACTAATCCTAAGCCTAGCCAGCCAACTGTACCGCCCGCGCCGCCAGCAGTGGTGCCGACAAACCCTTCGCTAATAGCAACGGTGGCCGTGGGCAGACCGCCAGAGCCAGCCGCCCAGAGTTCCCATCCGCAAAACCAGCCAGACCCTTTAAGTGAGCCTGTTGGCGGCTCTTTTTGGGACAATCCCATCGCTGCGATCGGACTGCTGGGGGGCTTAGTAATCTTGACGGGCTTCGGTTCCTGGGCCTTAGTCGGCTCATTTCTCAACAATTCGCGGCCCAAACCCACTCCGACAGCGCCAGCACTGACAAGTCCGACGCCGACACTAACTCCGATACCAAACCCTCTACCTTTGCCTACCCCAACCCCGCAACCTTTACCAACCCCAACCCCGCAACCTTTACCAACCCCAACCCCAGAACCTTTACCAACCCCAACCCCAGAACCGAGCCCAGAACCTTTACCAGAAGCGAGCCCAGAACCTCTGCCAGAACCGAGCCCAGAACCTTTGCCGGAACCGAGCCCAGAACCAAGCCCAGCGCCAACTCCGATATCCAAACCGACGCCAGCGCCAACTCCGACACCCAAACCGACGCCAGCGCCGACTCCCGGGCCCAAACCGACTCCTAAACCGACTCCAGCCCCCAAACCGACTCCCGCACCCACTCCCGCACCCAAACCGACTCCCGCACCAACACCAGCGCCTTCGCCGGAACCTGCCCCAACTCCCGCACCGTCGCCGGAACCTGCCCCAACTCCCGCACCGTCGCCGGAACCTGCCCCAACTCCCGCACCGTCGCCGGAACCTGCCCCAACTCCCGCACCGTCGCCGGAACCTGCACCAAGTCCCGCGCCGTCGCCTTAACTCTAAACTTCTGGCAAAATTCCCCTAGACTGAGGTTGAGGCCAATTACTTGTTAGCTATTTGCCAATGAACTCGCTGCTAATTGCTGGAACTGATACCGACGCGGGCAAAACTGTTTTGACCACCGCTCTGGCTGCTTATTGGCAAATGTATTTTCCCGATCGCAGTTTGGGAATTATGAAGCTGTTGCAAACAGGAACGGGCGATCGCGAACTATACACCCGTTTGTTTTCCCTCGACCAATCCCCCGAAGAACTCAATCCGGTGCACTTTGATGCACCTCTAGCACCGCCGATTGCCGCCGAACGGGAGGGGAGACGTATCGAACTCGAAAAGGTCTGGACGGCTTGGCAAAGCCTCTCGGAGCGCAAGGATTTTGTATTGGTGGAATCTTTGGGAGGATTGGGATCGCCTGTAACGTGGGAACTGACGGTGGCCGATATTGCCAGGGATTGGCGGCTGAGGGGGGTTTTGGTAGTACCTGTGAGGTTGGGGGCGATCGGGCAAGCTGTGGCGAATGTTGCTCTCGCCAGACACACTGGTTTTAAGCTCAGAGGAATTGTGCTTAATTGCGTTCAAGCTTGTTCCGAACAAGAAATGGCCGATTTAGCGCCCGTTGATTTGATCCAGTCGCTGACTCAAATACCTGTGTTGGGTATTTTGCCGCATTTAGATGACCCGACTGACCTTGCTAAATTAGCTAAAGTTGCTTCAGATTTAGATTTAGAGCGGTTACTGCCAGGGGTTAATTTAGTTCCTCAAACTTCTAAATAACCCTATTCTCAACACCTCTCTTTCTCATTCTTCTCTTCCTCTGCGTACTCTGCGCCTTCTGCGGTTCATAAAAAAATCTCCTGCACAACTCAGATAGGATTGAAGAAGATTTTATTTGAACCGCAGAGACCGCAGAGAGCGCAGAGAAAGAGAAGAGAGAGTTTCACAAATTATTCAGAATTGCTATAAGGAGAATAAAACATGGTTTCTACTTTACCGAATTTAACCTCTGTCGATTTATCTCAGTTGCGGCTGGAGATTAGAAATTTGCAGCCTCAGCTAGTGGAATGGCGTCGCCTTTTGCACCAAAAGCCGGAGTTGAGTTTTGATGAAAATTTAACGGCGCAGTTTATCTCACAAAAGTTGCAGGAATGGGGAATAGATCATGAAACTAATATTGCTAAAACTGGTATTGTCGCGACTATAGACAGTGGCAAACCGGGGCGGGTTTTGGCAATTCGCGCGGATATGGATGCTTTGCCTATTCAAGAAGAAAATGAGGTGGATTATCGATCGCAGCATGATGGAATTATGCACGCTTGCGGCCACGACGGCCACACTGCGATCGCCCTTGGTACTGTTTGTTATCTGGCAAAGCACAAACACAGCTTTTCGGGTAAAGTAAAATTTATCTTTCAGCCCGCCGAAGAAGGGCCAGGGGGCGCAAAACCGATGATTGAAGCGGGAGTTTTGAAGAATCCTGATGTTGATGCGATCGTCGGCTTGCATTTGTGGAACAATCTACCTTTAGGCACTGTAGGCGTCCGCAGCGGCGCGCTGATGGCGGCTGTCGAAGTTTTTGACTGCACGATTTTTGGCAAAGGTGGACACGGCGCAATGCCACATCAGACTGTGGACTCGATCGTAGTTACAGCCCAAATTGTCAGCGCTTTGCAGGCAATTGTCGCGCGGAACATAGACCCGATCGACTCAGCGGTAGTCACTGTCGGCCAATTCCACGCAGGCCACACCCACAACGTCATTGCCGATACCGCTCAAATCGGTGGCACGGTGCGCTATTTCAATCCTGCATATCAAGGTTATTTTGCAAAGCGAATCGAGCAAGTAATTGCCGGAATTTGTCAGAGTCACGGGGCAAATTACCAATTAGATTATTGTGCGCTTTATCCGCCAGTTATTAATGATTCTAGAATAGCGGAATTGGTGCGCGGCGTGGCAGAATCGGTTGTAGAAACTCCTGCGGGAATAGTGCCGGAATGTCAAACAATGGGCGGCGAGGATATGTCGTTCTTTTTGCAAGAAGTCCCCGGTTGCTATTTCTTTTTAGGTTCGGCAAATCCAGAGAAAAACTTGGCTTACCCGCACCATCACCCGCGCTTTGATTTTGATGAAACTGCCCTGGGAATGGGTGTAGAAATGTTTGTGCGGTGTGTGGAAAAGTTTTGCGGTTAGCTTTATATGTAGGGTGCGCGGCGCGCACCTTACCGCTATCTAATCATCGAGTTTGAAAGATATTTTGCACCATTTTCTTATCTACACTCGCCGCCGCCTTATCCAATTCTGCAATCTCGCCCGAGTCCAACTCCCACCCCAAAGCACCAATATTATCCCTCGCCTGTGCCACAGATTTAGCGCCTGGAATCGGAATAGTTTCTTTGCAGATGCACCAGTTGATTGCTACCTGCGAAACAGTCTTGTTTCTGAATGCCGCTATTTCTCGCAAACATTCCAAAAGCGATCGCATTCCCGGAAGTAGCTGCTTGCACGCCAAACTTCGGATGCCTTTAGGAAGAGAGCCATTTTCGGAGTATTTACCCGTCAGCAAACCCAAGGCTAGAGGACTGTAAGCAATCAATTTTATCCCCAATTCATCGCAAACATCTTTCAATCCGAGTTCTGTCACCGGATAGGTAGAAAGTAGCGAATATTGCACTTGTAAAGTAACAATAGGAATTTGGCGATCGTTAAATTTCCGATGCACCCATTTCAGCCGTTTCGGCCCGTAATTAGACAAGCCCACTCCCTTAACCAATCCTTGCTCGTAAAGGTCAGCCAAACCGTCTAAAAGAGCGCTTTCTTGCCAAGGAGCGTAATTAGCTGTAGACCAGTGCATTTGCACCAAATCTACATTTTTTCCGAGGCGCGCCGCAGAGGCGTTGCAAGCCGATATCATTGATTGTCGCGTCAGTCTCCAAGGATAAGCAGCCAGTTTTGTCGCAATACAAATACCGTCTTTATTGACCCCTTGATATTGTTGAGAAAATTGCCCCAAAAGCTGCTCGCTGCGTCCGTTTAATTTGCCCGTTCCGTAAGAGTCGCCAGTATCGAATAAAGTGACGCCGTTACTAACACAAAGATTGAAAACGGCTTGCAATTCCTCGTCCATACTTTCATTGTAGCCCCAGAGGAATCTGTTACCCCAGGCCCAAGTGCCGCAGCCCATTGTTGGTAGTAAAATTTTTTGGTTAGTTGGCATTTTTTTGATGGTAGTTGCAGGGTAAGCTCATCTAATTTGGTATAAATTGTACTTGACAAAAAGGGCAAGATATAAAAGAGCATCCTGTCAAGAGCGATTCTTTGAACCCATTTGAGAGATTTTGACGATCGACAGACAACGGACGATCGAGGGATAACGGGCGAGCGACTCGCAGCCTCAAAGATGTCAAATGGGTTCTATAATAGTGCTTCATCTGTGTCACGAATGGTGAGGAAAAATCAATCGAGAAAGGATTTGATCGTGTTGTGACTGAGCCAAAATCATCACCGAAGCCCGACAGGTCTCAACCGATCTCCCTGCAACACTTACAAGCTTGCTTATCAACTTATTTTGATGACATACCAGACCCGAGAGTAGACCGAACAAAACAACATTTACTTAAAGACATTCTGGTCATTACCATATTAGCTGCGATCGCCGGCGCCCAGGGGTGGGAAGACATCGAAAATTATGGACTCAGCAAGCAACAATGGTTAGAAGAATTTTTAGAGTTACCCAATGGCATCCCCAGCGATGATACATTTCGCCGGGTGTTTGAAAAGCTAGACCCGAAAGTTTTAGAGGAGAAATTATCGCAATGGTTGCAACGAATTATGGGTTCAGTTTGCCAAGAAATCATCCCCATAGATGGCAAAAGTTTGCGAGGTTCTTACGATCGAGAGAAAGGTTTAAAAAACTTACATTTAGTCACAGCTTGGGCGAGCGGACAGCGTTTGGTACTCGGGCAAGTTAAGGTTGAAGACCATTCCAATGAAATCACAGCAATTCCAGCCCTACTAGAATTACTCGACATTGCTGGGGCGATTATCACCATTGATGCGATGGGGACTCAAACAGAAATAGTCCGACTGATTCGTCAGAAAAAAGCCGATTATGTCGTGGCACTAAAAAGCAATCATCCCACTCTTTACAATCAAGTTAAAGACTGGTTTGAGACGGCAAAAACTCAGGAATTCATGGGAATTGAAATGAGTTATGATTCACGAACCGAAAAGGGACATCATCGCCTCGAAACTCGAAAAGTTTGGGCGGTATCACTTGCCAAACTAGGAGGACTTTACAAGCAAGAGCAATGGCCTGGCTTACGTACTATTGTGATGATCGAAAGAGTTCGTCATCTGTGGAACAAAACTACGCACGACGTACAGTTTTACCTAAGT
>NZ_JAUBPU010000101.1:0-11329 GCF_036700885.1 Microcoleus sp. S13_B4 | reverse complement strand
GCTCTACTATCAAGGCTTCTTTTGCCTCGTTCGATAGTTGTTTTAAGTCGGGAAGTTTTTCCATTCCTTTATCTAATGTCTATCTCGTCTTCTTGTCAAGGGGGTTGAGCAATTACGATTTGGTTACTTATTTACCTGCAGCCAAACCACAAAGGTAGTGCCGCGATCGGTTGGATATAATAAAGGATCTGCAGCAGATGGTAGCCATTCAGGATTGAGTGGGGAAAATACTTCTATTTCTCCTTGCATTTGGCGGACTAAATCGCGGGCGATCGCCAAACCCAATCCTGTGCCAGGAATTTCCGTCTGCGCTTTTTCTCCCCGGTAGTGCCGCTCAAATAAATGCTCTAAATCCTGGAGAGGAATGCCGGAACCTGTGTCGCTGACGGCAACAGCTATGGCAGGCAATTGGCTGTATCCTGCCCGATCGCCATCCGCTGGTTTGTACCTGACTTTAATATAAATTTGGCGGCCGGCAGGGGTATATTTCAAAGCATTGTCAATTAAATTGCTCAAAACCTCGCGCAAAGCTCGATCGTTCGCCCCGACTGGTGGCAAATCCGCCTCCACGTCGGCTACCAATTTCAGATGCCTTTCAGAGGCGATCGCCTCGGCGGAAGTTAACAGCGGTTTTAAGACTTCTGTAACAAAACAGGATTCTTTCAAATTGGTCGCAGGTGACAGCGACAGAGGAGAATGCCGGATTGATTCCACATTGGACATTGCTTTTTCTGAAGTGCCCGATCGCAGTTTTAGATGTGCTTCGCCGGTGTCAACGGTTCGATCGAACTGGCCGAGCAACTCTTGCAGCCGATCGCTCTCTCGGACAATACTAAAAGCCACATTGCGGTTTTTGTCTTCCGGTACCAGCCGCCGCGCTAACAACTTGCCAAAAGTTCGCAACGCTGTCAGCGGACTTTTGAACTGGTGCAGCAAATTGTGCATTGTGTCGTAAACCTGAGCCTGGATTTGCCGACTCGTACCCAATTCCTGCTGCATCCACTGCGATCGCTGGTCTAAAATGCAGGCTAGGGCTAAGGTGTGAGCAATTTGTTGTATTTGAGCCTCCTCTCGCTCGTTCCAAGGCCTGTCTTGCCGACCGCTGACTAGAAGTCCCATTACAGCTCCCTCGTGTATCAGAGGCGTCACAATTTGCCTGCGCTGCTGCCACACATTCTCCGGGCCTTGGCACTGATGGGAACTGCGCTCATTACCCGGAAGCGGTTCGGGTGCGATCGCCCCTACGGTTGATTCTTCCACAGGAAGAATCGGCGGCGCTAGCAGTCGCGGCGCTGGTTTTACTGTCGAGCTTTCGGGAGATTGCAACCTCAACCCCTGATTTTCTTCTGATTCGGCTGAGGTTTCTGGGTAAACCGCGATCGGCACCAACTTTGCTTCGCTGCCTTCTACCAACTCTTGTGTCAGGTATACCGCGCTGAATTTCGCTCCCAAACTAACGGCGATCGCCACCTGCGAGCGGCAAAGTTTGACAAATTCTGAACTGGCTGGCATTAACATGAGCGCCACATTAAGATATCTAACGGAATTCTAAGTAAATTACAAATGATCGGCCACCGATTACTGATGAGAGACTTCTAGATTTCAGGTTTCTTCCCTTTCATAGAAGGCAGCTATGTAGAAGGCATGGGGCTTTCATGAACCCAAATTGCCCCGCATCGCCGTCGGCGCAGCTTCCACCGATCCCCAAGCTTGGCTTTTAGCGGAACTTGCGGCCAACCATAGCACAACCGTTACACTTTTGTCGATCGGGACGAATGTTAAGATTATGTCGATATATTAAAAACAGTTGAAATTTTGAGCTAGAACGGATATACTGGCCTCGGATTTGGTAGCTATCATTACAACCTGTCTGCTCATACTGTCTGCTCACAGAGGAGGTAAAGAAATTGGCCAGGAGACGCAAACGCAAGAGTCGCCGCCGACAAGAAGGACGCAGAATTTTAGAGTGTGTGCCTCAATATAGCATCGAGAGCGGCGAAGATAAACCCGTAACCGCGGCTCGCAAGTTCATCCATGCCGAAGGCATTGCTCCCCCAGCTTTGCTGTTAGTCAAGCGTAACGAGCATACCACTGATAGATACTTCTGGGCTGAAAAAGGTTTATTTGGAGCCCAATACGTAGAAGAGAACCATTTCTTGTTTCCCAGCTTAAAGGTGATGTTGGAAGCTACCACAGAAAAAATTCCTGTGGTGTCAGCCAGCCGCGCATAGATCAAAATGTTTAGCTCAAAACATTGACACCAATGTTTTTCTAAGTCTTTTAACAAAAGCGCGAGAGTTCTCATTGTCTGGAGAGTGCCAACTGAAATTTCTGCGAAAAGTCCTTAGGAATTAGGGTATAAGGAGCCATCGCAACAGGCGTGATCGCAGCCCAAGGGCGATCGCCACAATTGGCACTTTCACGATAATGGTTTTTTTTTGACTGTTCTGTCGCTCAAACCAGTGAATCAAAAAAACAGCCAACGAGAGAGCTGCTCTTGAGTCATCGGTTTGTCTGCTCAAAATCTAACTACGGCATCTAGCATATCAAAAAACGTTCCGCACCAAACTTTTAATCGATCGGTTTCAAATCTAAAGCTTTTTGCATGGCTGCTAGTTCATCGCGGTGAGCTCTGACAGTAACAAAGCTCTTGGTTTGGCTTCCCGACTCAGCAACTGATTCGAGTTTGAGCGAGACTTGCTCAGAGCGTCCAGCTTTTTTCCAATAAAATACCCCCGCCAGCGGGGACAGCAGTACCAAAGCTAGGAAAACTTGACCCTGCTGAGGAACTAGCATTCCCAAAACCAGCCCCAAGCACAGAGTGCCGCCTGCACTTAGCATGGTTAAAAAAATAGCCAAAAACCAACTCGGCCGGACAAAACCCTCAAAGGTGACTTTATAGTTGGGGGCATCGACGGCTGCAACTCGGTAAGCCCTAGAAGCAAAATACTCTTGTAGCTGGGTTAACAGTGACTCTTGGGCGCTCTCGGAAGCAAGCTTGACTTGTTCGATTCGATCTTTGACTGAGGCTTTGATGAAGAAAAACAAGCCAACAGCCAGCAGCAGCGTTAGCACAAATGTTGAAGGAAGAACAGCAGTATCCATGGGTAGAAGTTTGTGTAATTGAAATTATCTACTATTACTTTACAGAACTTTACATACGAAAGCGATCGAGGACTTACGCAGACACTTTTTTACCAAAATTCGCAGAAAGCTTTGTAGCAAAGCGTTTTTCTCCCCATCACCAAATTCCCATATCTCTACCTCGTCGCTAATTCTCAAGTGACCATGCGTAAGTCCTGACGTAGTGTAGATGCTTTAATGGCTGTGCGGCGGGCGATCGAGCAAAGCGAAGGCAAGGAAGGCAAATCGCTTTGCAAGTAGCGCCAGCATCTCAAGGGTTTAGGCATCCGATTCAAACTCGGTTAACCCGTCTGACCAGTTTCCAAGGCGCGGGATCGACGATCTGACGCCCCGTTTGCGCCGTTTCCCTGACCGATGTACTCGTGCCAGAGACGAGCGAGGTCTTGAGCTTGGTGCCGCCACTCAGGGAGGATTTGATACATCCGGCGGGGGCGGCCACGTCCTTCTACTTTTTTCCAGTAACCGGTGATTACGGCTTCATCTTCGAGGAATTTCAGAGCGCTGTAGAGAACGGTATCAGAAAGTCGGTAGATGGGGAATTCCCTCTCTAGTTGTCCGATCAGTTCTGTACCGTAGGAATCTCCGCGCAATAACACGGAGAGAATGTAACACACAGCTAATTCCTTGTTTAGATAAACAGGAGGGGGGTCTTGAAAAAATTGATAGATATGTTCAAACTTCATGTGTCTTGTCCGCTGGAAACTCTCGTGATACCGTCAGGTTAACGGGAGAGGAAAGCGGGGCGGGGTGTGCCGCTTCCTAATGATTAAGTGGGACACCGGGGAAACAAAGGTGCAGTATTTCCCCAGTGAATGTTGATAGCCCCAAACGCTTGTCCTGCACTTCGGTAATGTTTGCCTGCGCCTTGGTTGAGCAGCACTGGCGTAACTAGCCCAATTTTGTTCCTCTTCCAATCTATCGCAGCGACTATTGTCAAGTGTGCGATCGCCTGCAAGAGTTGGCAGTTAGTTTGGGAGTTAGTGGTTTAACTGAATTTGCCCTTGATCTTGGCGTTCTAGCTTGGCTTTAAACCGAACTCAGGCCTAACATAGCCCGCAGTGTAAAAGTTAGAAAGACAAAAGTCGCTACAATGGAACTAATCAGGGCGATCGCAGTTGCTGGTCGATCGAGCAGGGGTTTGAGTCGCTCGAACAGGAAAAAGAAAATTCCCAGACATATCGTAATGAAAAAGCGCGGGTAGCGAGAGACGTTATTAATAAAATCTTGCATTTGCTTGGTGGGGTAAAGTGTCACAGCACGATCTTTGACTGGTAACACTTGTGAGCGAGTTAGACAATTTTGGCACAGCCGGAGCTAAATCTGCGGATCGGGCGATCGGGCATTTTTGCCGGCGAGGCTGACATATATAATTCTAACGAAAACTTTTCGCCGATGGCTCCGGCACGGTCTGTTTAATGCTACGCGACCTCCGGTAAGAACTTCAGAAGTATGTCTATTGAGTTCTAGTTGTGATAAATATTATAGGGCCGTTATTTCTAGATAAATGTCTGCTTCCGCACCTTCTTTCGTCTTGCCACGTCCCTTTCTGAAATGGGCAGGAGGCAAAACTCGGTTGATTGGACAATATCAACCTTATTTTCCTGAAAAGTTGACAACTTACTACGAGCCTTTTTTGGGTGGCGGAGCTGTATTTTTTTACTTAGCACAGCAGCACCCTGGTTTGCAAGCTGTGTTAACAGATATTAATCCTGAGTTGATTAATGCTTATCGCTGTGTCAGGGATAAAGTTGAGGAGCTGATTCTACTTTTACAGGAGCATCAGTTAGAACACACCAAGGACAATAAAAATTATTATTACTGGGTGCGATCACGCTCCTACAAAACAGATACAGAAAAAGCAGCACGCCTAATTTACCTAAATAAAACTTGTTACAACGGCCTCTACAGAGAAAACTCAAAAGGTGAATTTAATGTTCCCATAGGTCGGTACAAAAATCCTAACATTTGTCAAGCAGATTTACTGCGCTCGGTCTCATCTTTACTCGCGCCCGCTCAAATTGAAGTCAGAAAATTCGATGAAATTTTGGATTTTGCTACAAGCAGCGAAGACTTTGTTTATTTTGACCCGCCTTATTATCCAATCAGTGCCACGAGTAACTTCACGACTTACAGCCGGGATAATTTCAAAGAATCGGAACAGCTTAAACTGAGAGATATTTTTGCAGAACTTGCAGAACGGGGCGTGAAAGTTATACTGTCTAATTCAAACTGCGATTTCATAGAAAAAATCTACAGCGATACTCAAGTTTTCCCCAATCAATCTCTGCCGAAACTCCTGGAAATCTCAGCATCTAGGGGAATTAATTCTAATAGTTTTAAACGCGGAAAAATTAAGGAATTATTAATACGTTCATTTTAAATATGACTTAAGTCAAGTCTCTAATTAAGCATATTTCGTAGGATTAATACGTCGTTGGCCCGCAGGCGGCAAAGTTCCGTAAGTCCTGTTACAGATATTTGTTGGCCCAGGTAATGAAACCTTCGAGCTTGTGAACTGCCAACAGATTTTGATTGTCAGGAATTTGTTTTTTAAACCAGTCGATAGAACCTTGCCTCATACCATCACCACCCACTATAACAATAGTTGGCACCCGATAGCAATTTTTAATATTTAAATTGAGGTAAGGATACTTCTCGTCCACTGAGCCTTTGTCTTCTTGCCACTTGCACTCAACAATTAGACCCAGAGGAAACAAACCGGAACCAACAATATAAAAATCGACATTTATTTCAGTTTCATAGATGCTAGACCCGATATAAACTTGTTTAGCATATCGCTTGGGATTTTCAGTAGAGATTAAGAGCCAATCTCGCTTGCGCTTTTTCGGCAACTGGGGACATATTTCGAGATATCCGTGGCCTCTCAACGTACCTTCTACAGTTGTTTCTAAAACAAAACCAGTTTTATTGGCTCTACAACCCCTATTCATTTTGTTGCCTCCTGAATATAATCTAAATTAAGCCGATCGCACTTCGATCGCTCCCCTGTCAAAAACCCGCTTGTCAGTACCGATAGAACTGACAAACATCCGGTCTTCATAGACATCAAATGTCGCAAAACTCAGGCGGCTAGCAGAATACTCCGTCCACTCTGAACGCCCCACGGGACGAGTGCCCGCGCCGGCACCGCAAATTAAATAAGTCGTACCGTTAATCGAGCGAGTGCGTTCGTAACTGTGCTCGTGTCCGTTGATATAAAGCTGCACGCCGTACTTTTGAAACAAAGGCGTCAAAGTCTTAATAAAAGGTTGATTCGATCCGTAGATGCCAGAGGAATAAATAGGGTGGTGGCCGAACACAACTTTCCACGGTGCGGTGCTCTGACTCAACTCTTTTTCCAGCCAAGCAAGCTGATTTTCCCAGTCAGCATTGTGATTGGTATCTAAAGCAAAAAACTGTACCGGATCGCGCCGAAAAGTATAGTAGCGACCTTGCATATTAAAACCCGCATATTTAACTTGCTGGTCGCCGTTACCAGTGCGGATGTCGTGATTTCCCAGACAAGCATAAAATTTTACGTTTTGCTGCAATAACGGCTGATAAGGCTTCTCGAAAACAGCATTAATTTTTTCAAATTCGCCGTTATTGTAGATATTGTCGCCGGCGAGAACAGTAATATTAAAAGGGTTTTCCCGGTGATATTGGGCCATCGCCTCAGCCACAGCATACTGACCTTCAGCGCCCGTACCGGTGTCGGCTACCGAAATAAAGCGTAAAATAGGCGGTGAGGCCGGCAAAGGAACGATCGCCCTTTGGGTCTCAACGTTAGAAGGCACAGCAGCATTGGCGTCTGTACCCCAGGCAGTCCGAAGCTGAAACATTTTCCAGACTCCGGCCAAACCTAAGCTGCTGAGACTGCCTAAAATTAGAAAGTGACGACGTTTGATGCTCATTTGGATTCGGTTACAACTAAGTTAAATGATAAATTAAGGTTGAGATGGCTCAACTAAAATTTATCTCGTTTAGATATATTTGCAACGCCCCAAGGCAGAGAAAATGTCAGAAGAACAACTAAACCAGTCAACTCCAGAACCGTCTAAATCTCCGACACCGCAGGTTGATTCGGCTGCAAAGTCTGCCCCCACTGGCAGCAAAACTCAAAATGCCAGCAGCGCGGTTCCCAAAAATCAGAGAATCAAAGCTTTGATTGCCTCGATTGGGAATTTGGGAAAAAAAGGCAAAAAATTACCAGCCGAACCGCCGTTGCAGGCCCAAAAGCCGATCGCGCCCACCGCTGCTGACTCAGCAACAGTAACTCCTCCGGCTGTTGCTGCGGAAGTTAACAGCGTGCCGCCAAAAGTTGCTGTAAAAGTTGATAAAAAGCCTGTATCCCAACGCAGGGAAGGGAGTTTTTTAGAAAACGTCGGTGTACTTTGGCACAGTATTGTGCGGCTAGTGCGATCGCTACTGCCACCATCTACGAACCAGAAGCTGTCCGATCCAATTTTAAACGCCGCATTAGCAGCAATTCTGATCGTTGTAGTCGGTTTAACTTTCAACAGTTTCTCAGCAAAACCGTCGGAGAAAGTAGCAAAAATGCCTTTGCCCGCAGCCCAGCAGTCGCCGCCCACGTTTGGTGATTTTATGGCATCGGGAACGCCGAAATCACCAGAGGCGATCGTACCATCTAAGCCAATCTCTGCTAAATTCAAAAGCAAGTTGCCCGATTTAGTGGCTCCGGAAAAACCGCAACCAGTAGAAATTATCCCACCGCCGCCGCTGACGCCGGAACAGTCTCTGATTTCTGCGATTCAAACGCAAGTTACCGAGATTAAGAATCGACTGGGCGGCGGTTTAGTTGAGTCTGTTCAAGCAAATTTTTCCAGCAGCATTTTGACTGTGAAAGTCGCTGAAGAGTGGTACAAACTCAGCGAAGTCGAGCAAAATCAACTAGCAACTAAAATGTGGAAGGAGGCTAACTCACTTGATTTCAGCAAGTTAGAAATTGCGAATATGGAAGGCAAGTTAATAGCGAGAAGTCCAGTTGTTGGTTCGGAAATAATTATTTTAGACAGAGGAATTAATTAGAATTTCAATAGTCTGTATCTGTAAAACGTCAGACCAGCCTTACAGTCTAGGACACAGCACCTAATTATGTAGGTGTGCGCTGCACACCTTGCCGGTGTTGATTTTTTTGAGGATAGTGAACTTTTTTCAAATCCGACCGAATGCTACCATTAAATTAATTAAGTTTGAGGAAAGTTGAAAAATGACAATTTTAACTCAAGTCGAACAAGTAGAAATTGAATATCCCAGCAGCGACGGAGAGCCGATCGCTGAAAGGGACATCACGCGCGATTACATGACTTACAGCGTTGAAGCTGTCAAGCTTTACTTTCAAGAGCGTTCTGATGTTTATGTGTCAGCCAATTCTTTCATATATTATGAAGAAGGGAACAACCAGGCAGTTGTGGCCCCGGATGTCTATGTGGTGTTTGGAGGGACCAACCGCAAAAGGGATAATTATAAAGTTTGGGAAAAAGGGGGAATTACTCCCGATTTTGTGTTAGAAATTACTTCGGAAACAACTCAGACGAAAGACCAAGAAACTAAACCGGAAATTTATCGGGCTTTGGGAGTTAGGGAATATTTTCAGTACGATCCGTCTGGAGATTATTTAAATCCTATTTTACAGGGAGTACGTCTAATAAACAATCATTACGAGCCGATTGCAGCCAACAATATCGCTTTCGATACGCTGTGGTTGTTCAGTGAAGTGCTGGGACTGGAATTGCATATAATTTCAGGAGAATTGAGGTTTAGAGTTCCTCAAACGGGTGAGTTTTTGAAGACTCACAAGGAAGAAAACCTGAGACGACTGGCAGCGGAGTCAACATTGCGATCGCTCGTAAATCAACTCTTAAATTCTGGGATGAGTCTGGAACAGGTGGCGCAAATGATGAATTTATCGACCGTGGAAGTGAGACGATTGGTAGGGGAAAACTTTTGATCGATCGCACTTTTCCCAGATATCAAGGATAGTGCGATCGAAGTATGGGACAAAATGAGAACAGTCAACAATCAACAGTCAACAGTTAACAATTAACAGTTAACAATTAACAATTAACGAATGACTAGAAAGGCTTATTAGTAGGTTTAAAACCCTGCTTTTGAAAATAGGTTCGGAATACCTCTTGAGCAATTGGTGCCGCCGAAACAGCACCAAATCCCCCGCCTTCAACTATAACTGCGATCGCAACTTCAGGTTTGTCAGCGGGAGCAAAACCTACATACATAGAATTGTCAGGATGACCAGGCATTTCCACAGTCCCTGTTTTGCCGGCACTTAAAGGAATACTACCATCATTCATGGCGCGGCCAGTACCTTTTTTCACCACGTCAATCAATCCTTGTTTAATAACGTTTAAAGTTGCAGGCTTAATACCTGTTTGAATTTTTTGAGTAAGAGGCGTATTGGTTTGAGAAGCCAATAAATGCGGCTGCACTCGCCAACCGTCATTGGCAATAGTTGACACCATCACAGCCAGTTCTAGGGGAGTACAAAGTACCAAACCTTGACCGATCGCCATTGTTACTGTATCGCCAACATACCAATCTTCCCCATACATTTTCTGTTTCTCTGCTGGTATAGGAACTTGACCGTGATTGTCGGCGTCTATCCCCAAAAGTTTTAAATTAATAGTACCGCCAATGCCCATTTTCTTAGCCCATTTCGCCATTTCTTCCGGCCCGACTGCCATGCCTACTTGATAGAAAAACGTATTGCTGCTGTAGGCCAAAGCGTCCCGGAAACCGATAACGCCGTAACCGGCACTGTGTTCGTTAAAGGTAATTCCGCCGATGTTAATTGAAGCAGAACTTACCAAAGTCGAGTCAGGAGAAAACTTGCCAGACTCCATCCCGGCTACAGAAGTTACAATCTTAAAAGTGCTGCCGACTGGATAGCCTTGAACGGCCCGATTTAAAAATGGTTTGTCTGGCCCTTGCAGCCGATCCCATTCTTTTTGAGTTACCTTGCGGGTAAAAATATTGGGATCAAATGTCGGCCAACTACCCATTGTTAAAAGAGCGCCGGTTTTCACGTCGATCGCCACAACAGCACCCAGGCGATTACCCAAAGCTTTTTCCGCAGTTTTCTGCATATCTAAATCTAAAGTTAGCTGCACCGGTTTGCCGGGAATAGGGTCTTTTACACCTAAATCTTGGATTTCCTCGCCCTTAGCATTTACCTCGATCAAACGGTTTCCCCAAACGCCCTCTAAAGTTGAATTAACTAATTTTTCAACTCCCATCTGACCGACGATCATTCCCATCGGATATCCAGGATTAGCTTTTAATTGATCTAAACTAGCTTCGCCGACGTATCCCAAAACGTGAGCTGCTAATTGCTGGTTGGGATTGTCTCGGCTCGATTCTACGCGAATTTCAACTCCCCGCAAAGTATTAGCTTGTTCTCCCAAAGCGACGAAAGTACCGACATCAATATCCTTACTAATTCGCACTGGTAGGGCTGATTTGTAGCCGGCTCCATCGATTTTTTTGATAATTTCGGCTGCGGGAAGTTTGACGATCGGGCCCAGTGTAGCGGCGATCTCTTGCCACTCCTGGGCCGATCGCTCTTTTGGCCACACATAGACCGATCGAGATACGCGGTTGGCCGCAAAAATTTTGCCGTTGCGATCTAAAATTTGACCGCGATTCGCTGCGACTGAAACAGGGCGAATGCGGTTATTTTCCGCCCGTTGTCGGTTGTAGGCTCCCTGTATCAGTTGCAGTTCGGCTAGACGAAATATTGGTAGCGTCACCAAGGTAGTGACGATCAGCATAAAAATCATAACTTGGAGCGATCGGCTGCGTTGCCGTGAAGCATTGTCCAAGCCATTTTTGTCGAATCGCACTTGAGAGTTAAAAGAAAAATCGCCAGCCATATTAATTAATCTGCTCTTTTTATTCAACTAACAGGTTGAGACGGTTCCCATCCGGATTATTTTGCGGATGATACAGCGCTTATAACTTCTCACTCTTTAGTGACAGACATAAATTCGGCCGGTTGGCAGACGAATCAGCCGGATTATTTGATTGAGGTAGATGTTAAATATGAGGTTTTTTTGACAATTCAACTGTTAATACCAATTCACTATGAAGCTGCACTTAATATAGCTTCAAGGATATAGTCCCAACCACAGAGAGATAAAACTTCTTC
>NZ_JAUBPU010000009.1:0-152927 GCF_036700885.1 Microcoleus sp. S13_B4 | reverse complement strand
ACTATTTTCGCCTATTTTGCTCAACAATAGCTCAAAGCTACTATTCTGCTTTTTCTGAGCATTTATACTTATTGCAAGAGTGACACGCTCTCGAGTGACAAGTGACATTGATTAAGAGGCGAAACGCCTGGAAGTTATTGAAACTGATTTAGGATTGCTATATATCCATCTATTTTGTTTATTTCGTAGATAAAAATTGACGTATTTCTTTGATAATACCGATCATAAAAATAGCTTTCGTTTGCATCCAAAACATCTTTCTAGTTTCCGGATAAAATGCGTGAGCTACATAAGAAGCCGCCATTTGTGCAATCAGAGTGGCAATACCTGCTCCCAAACCACCATAACGGGGAATTAAAATCAAGTTCAAAATAATATTAACCACCGCACCCACAGCGGTTGTAGTGGCCGAAAGATTCAACAGCCCTTCCGTGATTAGCCATGTACTTCTGGCGCTTCCCAAACAAACAAACAGCCCAGCCCAAATCAGGACTGCTAAAGAGGGAGCAGCACCAAGATAGTTTTTTCCATACAGAATATTCACTATCGGCTCCGCAAACAGCGTCACAGGAATTGCCACTGCATATGATATGACAGCCATTAAATATAAGAGTTTTTGCAGGCGGTCATTATAAACAGTTTCACCAATGTCTTTAGCTTTAACAATCGATGGAAAAACAGAGCCGACTATAGCCAGAGGCACAAAATACCATAGTCCAGAAACTTTGACTGCTGCTGCATACAGTCCTAATTCTTCAGCGCTACTAAGCTGTTTCATCATGATCTGATCGATCTGCATATAAATGAAGATCATAAAGTCCGACAAAATCAGCGGCCAGCTTTGCTGGAGCATTTCTACCGCCAGCTTCCCGCTGAATCGCCACCTTAGTATTTGATTCCCATTCACTTGATAAACAATCACCAATCCCAAAGCCCTCAAAGCAGACTCCGTAGCCATCACCCAGGAAAATGCGATCAGTGAAGCTCGGAGATTAATGAGTATAATTTTCACTATGCTCATAATTAAATAAGCGGAATT
Organism: Microcoleus sp. S13_B4; assembly: GCF_036700885.1. Lineage (NCBI taxonomy): Bacteria > Bacillati > Cyanobacteriota > Cyanophyceae > Oscillatoriales > Microcoleaceae > Microcoleus > Microcoleus sp. S13_B4. The sequence goes on along the minus strand of NZ_JAUBPU010000009.1, from coordinate 151,888 downwards.
TGCAGACATAACAGTATATTTTGATTGCACTTGCGACTGAAACCAGAAATCGATGGTTTCAAAAGGCTGAAACAGGCTGACGAATGCTGCTATCCCTACCAACAATTGAGTATAGGGTTCCGTAGGATTCAACAGAATCACTGTTCCTACCGTTAAAAATAAAGCTATCCAGCTACCGATATTTTTTAAGACAAAAACTGTACCGAGAATTTCTTCCTTATTAGACGAATCTCTAGATAGGTCGCGAATCGCGATCGACTTCAACCCAAGGCTAGCAACCGGAGCAAATAGTCCCGCTGTCGCCATCGCATAGTTGAGCAAGCCAAATCTCTCTGGTTGTAGGTAACGAGCGACCCAAAGCCCTACTAGCAGACCCACACCTAGCTGCAAGATCTTGTCAGCAAACAGCCAAGTTGTGTTGATAATCACCTTACGCAGTCCTGGGCTGAGTCTATCGATAAATGCAAAGAGCTTGTCTAATATCATAAATTTTCGATTCGTTACACAGCAGGTGATTTTTTGAAATAGCTCTCTTTCAGTTCAACTCTTTTCTGAAACGTCTAGGCTAAGGCGGACTGACATGACAATGTACCAAAACCAAACGCTGGTTGACCCAAAAAGACCTGTTTCCGTCAGGTTTGTCATTAGTGTATAGGTCAAGATGAAAAGAGGCAAGCCAGCTTCCGGCAGTCGCGCGCGGGTTAAATACACCACTCCCTTCACAATATTGTTTAAAAATGACAACACAAATAATATCAATCCCCCCCAACCTAAATCGCAGGCTAAGTCTAAAAAGCCATTGTGAGAATGGGGCGGGACAAATTGGCTTTTAACTATAATAATACCGTGAGCAGGATTTTCCAAACCGCGCCAAGGTTGCCAAAAACCAGCAACTCCATAGCCGAACACAGGCCTTTCATTGATTTTTTCTACGATTTGTGGCCAAAATTCCGTTCGCCCTGTCAACGTCATATCTTTTTGGAGACCACCGACAACGATCGCCTCGAGATTATTAATCACCACAATTGCTAGACCAATACTGATGATTAGGAAAAGTATGACTGAAACGACAGCCCACTGAACCGGCAATTTTTTGATGACGCTGAAATAAAAGCAAAGACCCAATAAAATAACAACCAAGATTCGACTTGCCCCGCTACATCCTTTTTGGACTCCCAAGGAAGCTAACAAACCGAAGACAATCGCCAAACGGCGATTCTTCGGGGAGTAAAAGGCAAACAAAAACCACAAAACCGATGTTTGAGCCATGAAAAATGAAAACTGGTTCTTATGGCCTAATATTCCATTCCAGCACCCAGCCGCATCCCCATTAGTTTTGACCAAACTCCATAATAGAACGAATAAGTTAACCGTGCGCCACCAAGGATATAGCTCTTGCCAACTATATTGTTTTCCTATGTAGATAGCGATAAAAGTTGTTTCTAAAATCACTAAACCGTTTTTTAAGCTAACATCAGTAGAATCTGACCATAACACCGAGAACGATATCATGAATAAAAGCACCGCTAAAGACGGATCGCTAGTCATAGTAATCAATAATGCTTTTAAATAATCTTTCAGCGTCGAACGTAGACGAGGAGATAATATGAACAGGAAAGCACCATAAATTACGATCTGTCCGACAACAGTGGGCATAGTTGTGTCGCGGCCTGCCATCACAGCCGGATGCAACTTGCTAAAAGGCATAACTCCTGCACCAGTCGCTCCTGAAATAGCAAACAGAAGTATGCCACCAAAAAATTTTTCTACCTTGATTCCGAATTTTTGATCCCTGGCTACTGCTTGATACATCAACATCATTACAATAACTGCGATCGCCACAAGAATCAGCAAAAATAAAGGCTCGCGGATAATTTCTTTCATTTCTAGTCCAACCTTAAATATTTCTCTTGATTTGGCTGTTTCTTCACATTATCAGGACTCTTCGTGACTGAGATTCTGATTTATCTAGGCGACTAGCGGACACAGGATTTTTATATTCAAACGTTTCTCAATATTAGACCTCTCCAAAAAAAACAATTTTGAACAGGCAGGATGCCGGCTCCACAATTATTATGCAAGATGTCTATTGTCAGAGCGATAGAGCCGGCGACTTAAGTATTTTCTCTTATGACGAATGCTCTTTGCCTTTTGCCTTCTACTTAGAACCGATAGTTTGGCAGTTTTTTACTCACTAGGTTACGCTAAAGTAACTAATCAAATTACATTGTAATATTGTGAACGCAAGTTTGCCTAGACAAATAATCCCAATACTGACTGGTCTGAGCCTGTTAGCTATAACTGATGTAGCTTCCCCGCAGCCGACAATCGCCCAGCAACCAACTTCACGGAATGGTGCGATCGCTCCTGTGAGAGTCAGATCCTCCAACCCAAGCGGTACTTACACTCTCGGAGGCGGAGACAACCTCCGCATCGATATTTTCGACTTGCCCCAATTCAGTGGCACCTACCAGATTCCTGCGGGTGGGGTGATCCAGTTACCTCTAATTGGCAGTATCTCTATCCAAGGACTGACTCTGGAGGAAGCAAGTACGGCTATTTCCCAAGCCTACAAACCTATTCTCAAACGCCCCCAGGTTACACTCAGTCTGCAAGCAACGCGGCCTCTCAACGTCTGGATTTCAGGAGAAGTTAACCGCCCAGGCTCTTATACCCTTGCCCTCAACTCAGGAGCAGGCAATGTCCCTTCTGTACAATTTCCCACTTTAGTGCAAGCTGTAGAAAAAGCTCAGGGCGTGACCCAAGTCGCTGACATTCGGCGGGTAGAGCTGCGCCGACGAGCGGGCGGAGTGGGTCAAATCCAAACCACCACCTTCGATCTGTGGCAATACTTACAGACAGGCAATGTGCCTGTGGATATTACCTTGCGGGATGGAGATGCCATTTTCATACCCACTGCGACCGCAGTAAATCTAGAAGAAGCCCGCCAAATTGCTATGTCTACCTTTGCCTCCCCCGCCAATCAAGCTCGCACAGTGGCAGTGGTAGGAGAGGTAGTCCGACCGGGACGGTATGTTGTGGTCGGAGGAGATACGTCATCGGGTCAAAGCGTCCAAGGACTGCCAACTGTGACACGGGCGATTCAGCTAGCTGGAGGTCTCAAGCCTCAAGCTGACATTCGCCAAGTTCTAGTGCGCCGCCCCACCAGTGCTGGTAAAGAAAAAATCTTTACCGTCAACCTCTGGCAACTTTTGGAAAGCGGTGATGTCAATCAAGATACGATCGTGCAAGATGGAGATTCCATTGTCATTCTGACTGCGACGGAAATCAATCCGGCAGAAGTATCTCAAATCGCTGAGGCTAGCTTTTCTCCGGCTAGGATTCAAGTGAACGTGGTCGGGGAAATAGTCAGGCCAGGAGTGGTGGAGGTGGCAAGCAACACCACCCTGAACCAAGCGTTGATGGCGGCAGGAGGATTCAATACCAGTAGAGCTAAAAAGACTTCGGTGGAACTCATCCGCCTCAATTTTGACGGCACTGTTTCTCGGCGGATGGTAGAAATTGATTTTGCTCAAGGAATCAATGAGCTGACCAACCCCGTTGTCCACAGTAAAGATATCATTGTAGTCAGGCGCTCTAATACAGCCACACTAATAGACACCGTTAATCAGATTTTAAGTCCCGCTGCTGCCGTTCTGGCATTACCCAGCACTGGTAATGCGATCCTATCATTCCTGAACAACTTGGGGCTTATCAGGTTGCCTAGATAAAATTTGTTAGTGAGGGTTGAACAGTGGGAAATGCTATATATAGCCTTTCGAGCGAAAGATGAGGTACCCGACGGGCATAGGGCCTAGGGCATACCTCACCACGCTTGATAACCGCTATAGGTGGCGAGGATGCAAAAAAAAACCGCATTGGCATACACGATTTTTACACAGGAAAACGCCTGTGTCAAAATGCAAAACCAACGGATTGTAGGTTTCTAGCTTACAACTCGTGGAGAACTGTAAAGCCGTCCTTTTAGGACGGGGTTTCAAACCCAAATTTTCCTATGAGTACAGGATACAATTTCCAGCCAACGGTCTCGAAGCGCAATGGAGTTCAGCCTCAAGCAGCGCATGGTATCTCTCTAGAGAATACCGAAATTAGCGATGAGCAACAGCCTTTGGATTTGGGCTGGTTGTTTGCCGTAGTGCAAAGAAGAATGGGGATTATGCTGGCGGTCGCACTTTTGCTGGGCGGAATTTCTGGGTCGCTGGTACTGTGGAAAACGAAGAAAATTAACAGGTTCTATCAAGGTGGGGTCCAGGTTTTAGTAGAGCCAATCACGGCTGAAGGTCGATTGTCTCAATTATTGATTCAGTCTCAGAGTGCTAATTTTAGCGCTGATGAAGTTAACAAAGTCGGTTCCTCTGTCGAAGACAGCAGTATGGTAGATTATCCGACTCTGTTGCGAGTTCTAAAGAGCCCGAAACTTTTGATTCCACTATTAAAGAAAGTGCAAGCTAATTATGGAGATATTACTTATACGCAAATCAATAATCAGTTAAAAATTAACCGCATTATCTATTCCAAAGATGGGAAAGAAGCTGGCACAAAAATTATAGAGTTCACTTACCAGGATCAAGACCCGGATAAAATTAAGTCTGTTTTAGGTACTGTTTCCAAATACTATCTAGAGTATAGCCGCCAAGAGCGCCTGAAGCAGACGAGAAGTGGTATGGCGTATATTGATAGCCAGCTCCCAGCGCTGCGGATGCGAGTAGATAAGCTGCAGCAACAATTGCAATTGCTACGCCAGCAAGCTAACCTGAGCTTGCCAGATCAGACCAGCAAAAGCTTTACTGACCAAGCAAGCGGTATTAGCTCTCAGCTAATTTCCATTGAAGCGCAACTTGCTGAAACGAGGAAGTTGTACAAAAATCTTAAGGAGCAGCTAAGTCAAGGAAATACAGCCGGAGTAGTGGCGATCAACCCTAAAATGTATGAGGTATTAGTAGGTCAGCTCCAGACGCTAGAAACTCAACTGGCAGTTAGTTCTACCCAGTATCGTGAAGATAGTCCGCCGATGCAGTCTTTGCGAGAAAAGCAGAAAAATATGCGTCGCCTGTTGGAGAAAGAGGCTGAATCGACGATCAAGACTGTTCAAGGTCAAATTCAGCAGCTAGAATCTCGGCAGCGAAGCCTGATGGCAAGTGAAAATAATTTGAATAAAACCATCAAAGATTTGCCTTCGGTCATGCGACAGTATGGGGATTTAGATCGAGAGTTAGGGGTGGCGACAGAGAGCCTGAAGGTGTTTTTATCTAAACGGGAAACGCTGAAGCTAGCTGTGGGGCAACAGGACACGCCGTGGACGGTGATCAAGGAACCATCGATCATGACGAATGAACAGGGCAGTCCTTTATCGGTGACTCCTACAAATAAGACGAAAAATTTGGCGATCGCATTAGTGTTGAGTTTACTGTTTGGTCTAGCAGTAGGTTTTCTTGTAGAGGTTCTCGACAAGGTTTTCCACACGCCGGAAGAGGTGAAGTGGGGAACTAAACTACCTATCTTAGGTGTAGTGCCTCGATCGCAAAAACTCAAAAGAATCACCAAAAAATCGAATCATCGTATACCAGCGGTGGAGAATTTTGCCGATGATCCGGCAAAGAGTCGGCAGTTACAGGCGGGGAGCAACAAGTTCCGCACAGATTTAGATTATTCTTTTCTAGAATCATTCGCCTCTCTTTATACGAATCTCCGGTTGCTAAGTCCAGGGATATCGATGCGATCGTTGGTGATTACTTCAGCGGTAAAAGGCGATGGCAAGTCTACCATTGCTTTTCACCTGGCGAAGACGGCAGCAAGTGTTGGTTTGCGAGTGTTGGTGGTAGATGCAGATTTGCGGTTGCCTCAACTTCACCTGTTGTTAGGCTTACCAAACGTGCGCGGACTCACGGATGTGATCGCCACAGACCTCAGCCTCAACGACGCGATTCAAAAATCGCCAGAAGAAAACAACCTGTTCGTTCTGACTGCTGGGCATAATCTCCATGACCCGATTAAACTGTTGTCATCCCAAAAAATGCTTTATCTCATGGAGCAATTTCAAACCTTTTTCGACTTAGTAATTTATGACACTCCACCGCTGGTGGGGCTGGCGGATGCACGTATCCTGGCTGCTGAGACTGATGGCACATTGTTGGTGGTGAAGATCGAGCGCACCGACCGCTCTCTGGTCACTCAAGCATTAGAAGGACTAAAAATTTCCCGTGCTTCTGTCTTAGGAACAGTTGTGAATGGGATTAAAGGCTCTAGACAAGCCTCGTCGCCTAGACCAATGGGTTTTGATACTGGCTACAACAATCAACTCCCGGTTTTGGGTAGTAAAACACCAAATACTCGTATCTGAGCTTGACCAAGAGGTCTACCGAAAGGCTGACCACCAACGATGCAGGGCTGTTTCATTTTCTGTGGATGGGGAGATGGGGAGATGGGGAGATGGGGGCAACCACGGGAGATTGCCCCTACAAGAGAATCAAACAGCTCTGTCCCTGCCCTTGGTTGAGGTATCCTACTAGCAGGGAAAAGGATACGGACAAAATCAGAGTTTGAGGCAAAAATGCTATTCTTGAGATAACAGTGATAAACTAACAAACAGAGCTAGCTCTGTCAACCGAGATTTCTCGGTAATTTTAATAAAAAGTAAGATAGTCAACAAAAGTGGGTAAGTTATCTTTAACCAAGGGTGTCAACAGTTGGCGTGATACTTAGTTGTTTCTAAGTTTTGCTGATAATTGGGTCAAATCTGTGTAGACAGCTACAGGAAAAAAAGTTAAAATTTTCACAAAAACGGTAATATATGTAGCGGTACTACATTACCAGAAGTTCGTAAAAGTTTCAACGCAAAAACTAGGTGGAAATATGTTTGTTACCCTGGTCTAAATACACGCTCGTTTGAAAGAACCATTCCCGCAGGCCATATTGAATGGTCGCGGCAGTTAAAACTGCCCTAGTCGTGGCTCGCGCGGGCTACGTCGAACCACCCCTCTCAGGTCTAAAGACGCTGAGTTTCCCCCTTACCGAGTATTTTTATGAGTGTATCTTTATGAGTACAGTTATGGTTGTTGATGATAGCGTCACTCTGCGGGAGATGATCGCCGACTTGCTCAAAGGTAGAGGGCTCAACGTCACGGTAGCGAGTGATGGCGTAGAAGCTCTAGAGCAAATCAAGGCTAACCGCCCAGATTTAGTCGTTCTGGATATCGTGATGCCCCGGATGAACGGCTACGAAGTCTGTCGTCGGCTCAAAAGCGACCCTAAAACCCAAAATTTGCCGGTGGTAATGTGTTCGAGCAAAAGTGAAGAGTTCGATCGCTACTGGGGAATGAAACAAGGAGCCGACGCTTACATCGCCAAGCCATTTCACCCACAGGAATTGGTCGGCACTATTAAGCAATTGCTGCGAGGTTGAGGTAGAGGAATAGGGACAGGAAAAAAATTGTCTTGAGCGCTGATTATTTCTGCTCCCGCAGCCTCTCTAAACTACTCGATTGACAATAGTCCAAACATCCCCGTCCGATCGCACGTAGGGAACAGTAATACTCTTAAAACCCGTAATAAAAGGCTTGTAATAAACCTGCCAGTAGCTGGGACTAATTTGGTCGGCGATGGCTTTGAGTCCCTTCACTTCCGCCGCCAGTTCCGCCGCCAGTTCATTAATCCGTTCCGCGTGTCCGTGAGCGAGCGCTCTTCCTTCTTCAACTTGCTGCTCCATCGGAGTGATTCTTTGCAACTTTACCGATTGCTGCTGTTTCTGACTTAGTTGAGCAGACAGAGCTGCGATCGCATCATCAATCCCCTTGACTTCTGCCGACACTTGTGCTGTTTCCCTGGCGTGACGCCGATAAGCATCGGCGATCGCTTGGGGCGAATCACCGGCTGGGACAGCAGCGGCAATACTAAGCTGCTGGCGTTCCAGGCGCAATTCCTCAATTTTAGAGTAAATTGCCTCTATATCTGTCTGAAGTTTGTCCACCTAATTACCGCGTGGTTGTTGGATATTTTAGCATATTAACACAAACCAATCACCTAATCGGCATAGAAATTGCATATTTTAGGCGAGCTAGAACCTCGACCCCACAAGAAGTGGAATAGTTGGAAAAATACAAATTTTTATATTTCTCTGTTGAGCGATTGCCGTCGATATCGAGTCTGGTTGATCAGCTCGTGTCCGGTAAAATCAGCATTATACATTGGTAGTGAGGAATGCAAGTCCGAGCGAGTTTTATGAGGATTAAAGTCGTCACTACAAACACAATTCCCAATTCCCATTACCAATTATCAATTATTAATTGAATTTTTTAAGTTGTTAGCCCTTGCTGCCTCAACTTGACTATAGTCTCTACCAAGACATCGGGTTGTACAGGTTTAGATAGATGTCGATCGAAACCCGCAGCAAAAGCACGATCGCGGTCTTCATCCCTAGCATAAGCCGTCAGAGCTATCGCCCAAAATTTCCCTCCCTGGGTGTTCAAAGAACGCAGCCTTCGTAGCAGCGAATAGCCGTCTTCCTCCGGCATTCCGATATCGCTGACCAAAACATCCGGGCTAAACAGCGAAGCCACCTCAAACGCCTCAGCAGCAGACGCTGCAGCCATGACAGCGGCCCCGGAATCTGCCAAGACAAACCTCATAAATTCCCGCGAATCAACCTCGTCATCAACCAGCAAAACCTTAACTCCCAGTAAATTACCAGCGCCAGCCAAAACCTGCGCTTCCTCGCCCGCGATCGAATTTACCTGCATCGCAGGGAGGCGGAAACTAAAAGTCGATCCCATATCCAGTCCCGGACTCTGGGCCCAAACCGTGCCACCGTGGAGTTCCACTAACTGCCGAACGATCGCCAGACCCAGCCCCAAACCGCTATAATTGCGAGTAATCGTAGCATCCGCTTGGCGGAAAGAGTCAAACACGTAAGGCAAAAAATTCGCAGCAACCCCAATTCCCGTGTCGGTAACAGCCAGCTCAACCTCCGAATCAACTCTCGAAAGCCGGATTTCAACTCGCCCCCCGCGCGGCGTAAACTTAATCGCATTCGTCAGCAAATTCCAAATTACTTGCTCCAAGCGGCCAGGGTCTCCTGATACCCAAAATCTCGGATTTAACTGAAATTCAGGATTGCCAGAAACCTCCCCAAATTTGGAAAATTCAGCAGTCTCTAAGCCCAAATCTCCAATTGCAAACCGCAAATCGATCGACTTAGCATCGGCGGCCAACCGCACCGTATTCATCGCTCCTTCCACCATCGAAATCAAATTTACCGCACAAGGATTCAAAGTCAACTTACCGCGAATAATTCTCGAAATATCCAGCAAATCCTCAATCAATTGAGTTTGCAATTTAGCATTTCGCTCAATAGTGGATAAAGCCCGCTCAGTAGCAGCCGGACTCAAACTGCGGTGCCGCAGCATTTGCGCCCAGCCCAAAATCGCGTTTAAGGGCGATCGCAGCTCATGAGAAAGAGTGGCCAAAAACTCATCTTTCATGCGATTTGCCTGCTGAGATTCCTCGTAAAGTCGGGCATTGTCGATCGCCCCCGACACCGCCTGAGCCAACTGCATTAAAATAGTTTCATCATCTTCGGCAAACTCCCCCTCATACTTGTCCGACAACTGAATCAATCCCAGATTTCTGCCGTCCCGAGTCGTCAGCGGTACAGCCAGCCAGCCCCGCATCGGCGGGTGCTTCCCCGCAGCCTTGCCGAACCCCCGCCAGGCCGGGTGAGCATCTAACTCGGTTTGAGTCATCCGCATCGGCTGTTGGTGCTGGCAAACTTGCTGGTAAATGCCCGTACCGTCTGGCTCTTCGCAGTAATCTTGCCACGCGGCGTATTTTTCTGACATGGAAAACTTGCTCATTCCCGCATCCCATGTGGCGGCAGGGTCGAGGTTGACCGCTACCTGGTGGACTTCGAGAATTTGGCGGGCGCTATCGGCTGCTAACTGAAGTATTTCTGCCACAGACAGCGTGGAGTTAATAGCTACTGACGCGGAGGTTAACTTCTGCAGGCGGCGCAAATACGACCGCTCACGGGCCAACGCGCGCGAGCGGTCGTATTCTAATTGTTTGCGATCCGTAATGTCGATCGCCACCCCAAACAGCCGAAGGGGTGTGCCGGATGCGTCAAAAACCACCCGCCCTTTGTCGTGAAGCCAAATCACTGAGCCGTCGGGTCGCACTTTGCGGTATTCCGACTCGTAAACTCCCGTCCCGGTGAGTGCTGCATCCACATCTGCCAAAAACCTTTCGCGGTCTTCTGGATGCACGGCATTCTTTTTTTGCTCAAAAGTACCACAGGTGCTGTCGGGGCCCAAACCCATCTGTGTTTCGGCATTGGAGGAACGGCGGACTTCCCCCGATGCCACATCCCAGGTAAAAGCGATCGTGTTAGCTGCTTCTAGAGCAAAGCGCAAATTTTCCTCGCTTTCTTGCACCCGCGTTTCCGATAATTTGCGATCGGTAATATCCCAAACCACGCCGCTCGATCGCACCGATTTACCCGTATCATCATCAAAAAACTTGCCCCTACTCGCGATCCAGTGCAAACTGCCGTCGGGCCAAATGACTCTAAATTCGTATTGGTATTCTATTTTGTTTTCTAAAGCAAAGGCAACAGCGCGGGCGATCGAGGCCTGATCATCCGGGTGAATGCAGGCAAAAAACGCTTCGTAATTTCCCGCAAAACTGCCTTTTTCTAACCCCAATAACAGTTCGTGTCCCTCCGACCAAACCACCTCGCCATTTAATAAATTCCAATCCCAAGTTCCCATTTTCGAGGCTTCGATCGCCAATCTCAGCCTTTCCTCCGAAATTGCCAACTGCGCCGAGGTTTTCGCGTATTTCTCACGCAACTGCTGATTTTTCAAGCTTTCGCCCACAGCCCCCGCCAGTCGCTTGAAGTGCCGCCCTTTGAATACGTAATCGCTTAAGCCGGCTTTCATAGCTTCGACTGCCACTTGTTCGCTGCCGCTGTCAGTACACATAATTACCGGACAATTGGGGTAGCGACTGTGAACTTTTTGGAGAATAGTTAATCCGTCGCTCCAGTGCAGTTGGTAGTCGGTAATTACTATATCAAAACCCCCGGCTGCCAGGATGTATTCTAGAGTTTGGAGATCAATAACGGCTTTAATTTCTAAATCGGGAAAAGTTTTCCTCAGTTCTCGCTCGATCATCAGGCGATCGTTCGGGTTGTCGTCGATTAACAGAATAGAGAGCATTAGCCTTTAACTTTTTATAGGGGCGCAAACATTTTTAAATCTAACAATATGTTATTGAGCAATCTCGACCATTTAAATATGTACTTGGTGGGTTAATTAGACTTGCCAATAAATTTATTGTATTTGCTTGTATTTTATTATATTTTACAGCTTGTAATATCCTCAACCAGCCTTTTAGGGGCGGGCCCACAAGCAAATTAATTAAGTAAGTTGTTGTAAAACCGCTCAGAAACCATGCTCAGGCGGTAAAGGTGCCAGAGAGTAGTTAACTATCACTATACTAATTGTTTATTCTGTCTTCGGGTGTGAACAAGCGAGTTGATTGATTCTTTGAGCTACAGCAGAATATTGCTGTTAAAACCCTCTTCCCTAGAACCTCATCTTTTAAATCCCGATTCACTGCGCGTTGCCGAACTTACTTCCTCAACTCTCGCACTTGCGTAATTTTACCCAGAAGCGGGTACCGATTCCCACAGTGGATTTCAGCCCGATCGCACCCCCCATCCGATCAACTCCTTTGTTCGCTATCGCCAGCCCTATTCCTGTCCCTGGATACACTTCTTGACCGTGCAGGCGATCGAACAACCCAAAAATCCTTTCTTGAAATTTTTCTTCAATACCAATACCGTTGTCTTCTACCCAAAGATAGATATATTCGTCGTCAGCTTCTGCATAAACTCGCACCTGCGGCTCTATCCCAGGCTGCACGAACTTAAGAGCATTGGAGAGCAAATTAGCCAAGACTTGCAGCAGGGTAGCAGGATGGGCCAACACAGTAGGTAGCGGTTCAACAACCGTTATCCGAGCTTGTTTTTGAGCAATTTCCGCCTCTAGTTGCGCGATCGAGCGAGCCACAATTAAATTAAGAGAAACTGGTTGTAGTGGCAAGTTAGCTTTGCTGAGACGGCCGTACTCTAGCAAATTTTCGATTAAAGTATTCATCAGACTTGCAGCGTCATTAATCCGAGACAAGTAATCCTGTGCGGTAGCATCCAACTCGTTGCCTTTATCTTTAAGCAACATTTCAGCAAAAAACAAAATTCCCCGCAGAGGAGCGCGCAAGTCGTGCGAAACTGAATAAGTAAACGATTCGAGCTGTGCGTTAACTTCTTCTAACTCAGCAGTACGCTCTCTCACCCGCTCTTCCAAAGTTTCATTAAATTCGCGCAAAGCAAGTTCTGCTTGCTTGAGTTCCGTAATATCTTCCACCAATCCCTCAATGGTAGTTTCACCTTCTACAGTGTAGAGATATTGAGTAAACCGAATCCATTTTACTCGACCGTCTGCCAAAGGAAATGTAATTTCGATATTTTGAGACCGAGACTCCCCTGAACCTAGGGGTTGCACAAACAATTGCTCAAGATAAATCCCTTGGACATCTGCTAAATTGCTGGCATCAAACAAGCGCAAAAAAGCTTGATTGCTTTCCAAAAGCTGCCCCTGGGAACTCGCTCGAAAAACTCCGACATTTAAGCGTTCTAGCAGATAATTAAGTTGATTTTCTAGTCGGGCGACTCGTTCCCAGGCGGCAACTCTATCGAGCACTGCGCGAACAGCAACGCAAAGGCGGACGTAGTGCTTAGGCGACTTGATAATGTAATCGTCCAATCCGGATTTCATCGCCTCTACAGCAATTTCTTCATTACCAGTATTCGTAAACATTATAATCGGGCATTGTGGATAACGCGCTTTGATAGTTTTAAGCACATCTAAACCGTTCGTCCAGAGCAGTTGGTAGTCGGTAATCACCAGATTGAATCGACCTCGATTTAGTGCTTCCACCAACAATCTATTGTGAGAAATTTCCGTTACTTGCAATGGCGAAAATTGCCGCTCTAATTCGCGTCTGACGAGCAGCCGATCAGTGGGGTTGTCGTCAATTACTAGAATGTGTACCACTTTAACAATTTATAATTTTGCTGTTAGTTAGAGTGCCGAGCAATCACTCGGAATAAAAATGTTGGAGGTTGCCTCTTTAAGATGATAGAGGACGAGATTCCTCACTCTAAACTTAATTTCCTCCTTATCATAAAGCTCCGGGTAACGAGAAAGCAAGCAATAAAAATGGGGAAAATGCCACTAGCAGAAAGAGCTTGGTAACAAGAAAACAAGCAATAAAAATCGAAAAGCCACCACTAAAAATGCGCCAATTATAGAGGTTCCGGCAGTTCGGTATAATTGAGCCAATACTGGCTAAAACTCTGCATCATTTCCACTAAAGAAGCAAACCCGACCGGTTTAACCAAATAAGAATTTACCCCTAAATCGTAAGCTCGCTTGACATCAATTGTTTGGCTAGAAGAAGTAAGCATAACCACTGGCAAGCGTTTTAGTTCCGGCTGCTGCTTGAGCCAAACCAGAACCTCGTGGCCCGATCGCCTGGGCAACTTCAAATCTAGTAAAATTATCCTCGGTAAAGGATAGCGATCGCGATCGCTGTACTCTCCGTCACCATTTAAATAAAAAACTGCTGCATCTCCATCTCGGACAATTTGCAGCGACGTATTAGCAAAAGCCTCATTTCGCAATGCCCGCTGCATCAATAGAATATCAACGGGGTTATCTTCCACCAGCAAAATCGTCTGCATTTGGGTCATGCTTCCTCAGTTGTATCCAAAATCGACTGCCTTGTCCTACTTGAGATTCCACTCCAACTTGACCGCCCATGCGATCAACTCCTTTTTTTACAATAGCTAATCCTATACCAGTTCCGGGGTAAGCCTCAATACCGTGCAGCCGTTCAAACACGCGAAAAATGCGTTTTTGATGTTCTAGAGCAATACCGAGGCCGTTGTCTTCTACCCACAGACGGATGATGCGGACTGGCAATAGGCTACTCGCCATCAGTAACTGGGAATGCTCCCACTGTCCCACCGTCTCACTTTCCAATTTTCCCACTGTATTGCTCTCTGTTTCTCCCTCTTGAGGCTGCTCAATTTCCTCAGCCCAGATCTGCACTTGGGGTGGTGTGCCTTCCACAAATTTTATAGCATTGGTGAGCAGATTGGTGATTACTTGAACTAAAGTAACGCGGTGGGCAATTACCGCAGGCAAGGGCCATCGAACACTAATTTGAGCGTGCCTGGATTTAGCGTCAGCTTTTACCATAGCAATTGCCTCGGCCACAACTGATTCTAAGTCCAAAACTTGCATCGATAAATCTGTGCGGCTCAGGCGGCTGTAAGCTAGCAAATCTTGGATTAATTCTTCTAATTGTTGCCCCGAGTTAACAATTTGCTGGGCGTATTCTTGGCCAAGTTCGTCGAGGAGTTCGCGGTAATCTTCTAATAAAGCTTCAGCCAATCCCTGCATTCCCCGCAGGGGGGCACGCAAATCGTGGGCTACGGTATAGGCGAAAGCTTCTAATTCTTCGTTAGCTGCTTGAAGTTGATTGGTGCGGAGTTCTACTCGCCGTTCTAATGTAGCATTGAGCATCCGAATTTCTGCTTCTGCTTGTTTGCGCGCAGTCATGTCAATAGCGGTACTAATTACTAAACTTCTGCCGTCGGAAAGCTTGCCTAAAGGTGCGGAATAAAAGTCCCAAATTCGAGTTTCGCCACTGGCTGTGGTAATCATATATTCGCCTTCAGAAATGCGGGCGTTTAATTGGTGCAGTCGGTCGATATCTGCTTGCACTAGCGATTTGCGGCTGTGGTAAGCTTTTTCTGTCCAATCTTCAATTGTGGGAATTTCTGAGTATTCGTAGCCTGAGAGTTCTGTCCAAGCGCAGTTAATTTGCAAAACTTCTCCGTTTTCAGCGTGCAGCATAATTGGCAGCGGTGCGTTGAGAATGGCGCTGCGAAAACGTTCTTCACTTAATTGCAGGGAGTGGCGATCGTGCTCTAGCTGGTCTAAAAGTTGATTTTGCTTAATTTCGGCATTGTCGCGCAAAGTTCGATCGCGTTTGACCAAATAGAAAACCAACACCATCAACAGGAAATTTATTAAAGCAGCAAGGGTAAAAGTCAGGATTGTCAAATTAGCGCTCCTTTTTGATTCTCGGGCGCGCTGCTGCAATAGCTGAGTTTCTTCGGCAGTCATGACGGCTATCTGCTGCCGAATGCTGCCCATGATTTGCTTTCCCCTACCGGTTTTTACTTGCCCCACGGCTGCTGCTAAGTTTTGTTTGCGTCGCAGATTGAGGGTTTCTTCAAGGTCGGATAATTTAGAGTCGATCGCAATTTTCAAATCGCGAAGGCGCTGTTGCTGCCGCTTGTTGTCGGCGGTTAGCTGCTGCAATCCGACTACTTGTTGGTTGATGCGGGCGATCGCGCTGTGATAGGGTTCTAAATACCGTTCTTCTCCCGTCAGCAAATAACCGCGCTGTCCGGTTTCAGCATCTTTTAAGGTGGAAAGCGTGGCTTCGAGTTCGGTTAAAACTTGGTGAGTGTGGCTCACCCAGCGTTCGTTTTCGACTAACTTGAGAGTGTTGCGGTAGGAAGTGGCCGCATTAAAAATTAGCAGCGCCACGACCATTCCGATACCTGCGGTGATTTGGGGAGTCAGTGATTGTTTCATGAAATAGTCGGCGTGCGAGTCCTGCTTTTTTTTATTTTAGCTGGATACGGACTACTCGAATTTTTGGCGCGGTCAGAGACGGCGACTAAAGCCTATAAATTTAAGGCTCAAATGTGCGATCAATCTTGTTCCTATTTTAGTCTATATCTTCCTGGCATCCCCCTTAAGTCGGAGATGCCAGAAATAGCTCTCTTACCTCTCATGATTCATGCAGGCTCCACACAATCTAGGATGGTTAACAAAGCTTTATTCACCCTGTTTTGTTACATCCATTATGCTGCTTTCACAGTTTCAAATCGCGGCGCAAAGAAAAGAGTTTTTACCTATTGACTTAAATTGACTTTTGGGGTATATTTTAGATAATGGGAGTGGTGATATAAATTTAAATTGTGGCACTATTCCCATTATTAAATAATACCTTGTCAAGCCACCAGTGTCAAGCTTTTTTCCCCAAAAAAAAGGCTGATTTTTCATGATGTGTGAAAAAAATAATTTTTTGCACGGAGGGGAGAAATTGCTAGGGAAACTAACCGCAGATACAGGCAGGTTAAGGGGGATAATTTCAGCATCAAGAGGGAATAATATCAAATCTGTTAGCATCGGAATTTTTCCTATCTCTATTCTCGACCTCTGCGTTAATCTGCGTTAATCCCTTGTCATCTGCGGTGAATAAATTCTCTTTTTTTACCGCAGATACAGGCAGATTAACACCGATTAACGCCGATGAATTAGATCTATTTCGGTTGCACCATCTGTGATTGTTGACTGTTGAATGTTGACTGGATTTTACTATTGGGAGGCTACCGGAATTGATATGAAGAACAATTGGAGTTGATAGTCGGTTGAGGATTTGGACGATCGCACTGCACTGAGAAAATGATGATTCCGAGTGCAGTGCCGAAACAATATAATAATTACACAACAGCCGCCGCTTTCATCGCGAAAATGCGATCGATCGCATCTTCAACAACCTTATCAGGCGTAGAAGCACCCGAAGTCACGCCCACCACAATTTTACCCTCCGGTAACCAACCTTCAGTTACGACCAAATCTCCGCCCAAAGGCTTGTGTTCGATCCGATTTCCCGGTAAAATACGCTCTGCACAATCAATGTGATAAGAAGGAACCGTTTTGTCGATCGCAATTTCCTGCAAATGCGTAGTATTAGAAGAATTAAAACCCCCAATCACCAGCATCAAATCCAACTTTTCCTCAACCAAACTCAACATAGCATCTTGGCGTTCCTGAGTCGCATCGCAGATAGTATTAAAACTCTGAAAATGCTCGTTCAAATTCTCAGGTCCAAACTTCCGCATCATCGTTTTTTCAAACAACTTACCAATGTTCTCTGTCTCAGTTTTGAGCATAGTAGTTTGGTTAGCAATACCAACGCTTTCCAAATCCACATCTGGGTCAAAACCAGCCGAATAAGCCTTGCTAAATTTAACAAGAAACTCATCGCGGTCGCCCCCATGCAAGATATAATTGCTGACATATTCAGCTTCCTGCAAATTCAGCACAATCAAATACTTATCAGCAAAAGAACTCGTTGCAACAGTTTCCTCATGCTTGTATTGACCGTGAATAATCGAAGTATAATTTCTCTTTTTGTGCTTCTCAACAGTATTCCAAACCTTAGAAACCCAAGGACAAGTAGTATCAACAATCTTGCAGCCCTTATCATTAAGCAACTGCATTTCTTGGACGCTTGCCCCAAAAGCTGGTAAAATTACCACATCGCCGCTATCGACAACCGAAAAATCTTTCTGTCCCTTCTCAACAGAAATAAAACCAACTTCCATATCCCGCAAATGCTGATTGACAGAGGGATTATGAATAATCTCATTAGTAATCCAAAGCCGTTCGGTTGGGAAATGCTGCCGAGTTTCGTAAGCAATAGCTACAGCGCGTTCCACCCCCCAGCAAAAGCCAAAAGCCTCAGCCAGCCGGATCGTGACTGCGCCGCGTTCCAGTCTGTAATTATTGTCGCGAATTTGCTGGATCAGACTGCTTTGATAAGCCGTCTGCATCACGCCAGCTACTTCAGCTTCGTGTCCGAAACCCTTGCGGTGGTAGTTTTCAGACTGTTGGAGCGATCGTTTAAAAGCTTTAGTATCCATGCGGTATCGAGTAGAAATCTAGGTTAATTACCTTTGATTTTAGAATGCCTGGGGTGCGATCGCGATTATTGGCTCAGTAGCGAAGAGGGGATATGCTATTTATACGATAGACACATTTAATTGAGAGCAAAGAAAGAATGAACGCGCCCTCGCGGTTCGTTAAAAAAACTTAAAAAAAGCTGAGAGACCCAGATAGCTGAGTCTCTACACGATGGAACTCCCACAGAAAATCAGTCTCAAACCTTCTTAGGCGCAAAAGGAGAACTAGATTCAAACGAACTGAAACCGCCGGCAAAATCCTCACCGTAAGCTTCTTCCCCATGCTGGCCGATATCCAAACCTTGGTCTTCAGCAGATGAAGGCACTCGCAGCTCCATAAACTGCCCTAAAATTTTCAGGATCACAAAAGTGCCGACAGCCGCAAACACGTAAGTAGCTAGAATGCCTACCAACTGAATCCCGATTTGCCCCGGATTCCCCGCAAATAGCCCGTCATTTCCGGCTGCGTTAACCGCTTTAGTCGCAAACACACCTGTCAGAATCGCGCCCACAGTTCCACCTACGCCGTGAATCGGGAAGGTATCCAAAGAGTCGTCAAATCCCAGCTTAGCGCGGAAACTAACGGCGAAGAAGCAGGCAACCGAAGTGATCGATCCGATCAAAAGCGCTCCCACTGGAAGCACGAATCCAGCCGCAGGTGTGATGCCCACCAATCCCGCTAGGAAACCGCTAGCAATTCCCACTGCTGTCGGTTTGCCTTTGAGTACCCATTCCACAATTGTCCAAGTTAAACCGCCGGCTGCTGTAGCAATCATTGTGGTGACAAAAGCCACTGTTGCTAAAGAACCAGAACCCAAAGCGCTACCGCCGTTGAAGCCAAACCAGCCGAACCACAGCATCCCAATTCCCAGCAAGACGTAGGGTACGTTGTGGGGGGTGTGGGGCTTGTTCAAGTGGTCTTTGCGGGGCCCGATTACCCAAGCTGCGACAACGGCTGATACGCCGGAACTGATGTGCACGACTGTACCGCCGGCAAAGTCCAGAGACCCGATCGCCCCCAGCCAGCCTCTACCCCAAACCCAGTGGGCTAGAGGAGAGTAGATGAAGGTAGACCACAGCAGCACGAACCAGAAATAGGTTTTAAATGTTACCCGTTCGACGATCGCCCCGGAAATCAATGCTGGAGTGATGATGGCGAACATCATCTGGTACACCATGAAGACTTGGTGGGGTATTGTCGGCGCGTAGCCGATCGGATCTGGTTTGTCCGCCGTGACGTTGTTTAAGAACATCCAGTCGAAGCCGCCGATGAAGGTTTCGATCCCTTGAGCAAACCCTTTATCATTGAGGTTGCTGGGGGTGACATCAAAAGCCAAACTATAACCCCACAGCGTCCAGGTGACGCCGATCAGTCCCATCATGACTAAGCTCATCATCATGGTGTTGAGGACGTTGCGCGATCGCACCAACCCTCCGTAGAAAAAGGCCAGCCCCGGTGTCATCAGCAATACCAGTGCTGAGGAGACCAACATCCAGGCGGTATCGCCGCTGTTGATCGGATTCGGCACCACGGCAGCAGCAGTACCAGCAGCATCTTGAGCTAAGGCATTGTGCGTCAGCGGCACACTTAACAGCCACAGCGCGATGATGCCGATCGTTAAACTTTTTTTGATCACGTTAGTTGTACCTTCTCATACTCAGCAATTTTCAGGGAAGACCGAGCCGATTTTAGATGCGAGGATTTTAGATGCAATAGTTATTTGGTTTTAAGTCCCTGTTTTAGCGGAACAAATCTTCAATAGATAATTCCCCAATCCTCAACCCCCCGACTTCGTATAGCCGGACTCATCTAAATTCGTCAACTATCAATCTAATGGTCTGTGCCTTTTGGATTGCACCATTTCTACAAACACTTATTCTGTATCACCCTATACTAAATCGCTAACTATCATATTTCTTAATCTCTCAGTGGATACTTGACATAGCCAGTGATAGCAGAGTAATGGGAAAGAGGAAGTTGAGGAGAGGGCAAGAGTTTGGAGTTGGGGAGAGTGGAAGGAGTAGAGGGGGAGAATGTTACTTTATGGTTTATCTTTCTAACTAATGACTCATGACTCATTTTTCAACTGCATCTCATCGAACAGTTGCAGGGCCGATCGCCAAACCAGATAACCTTGATCGTTAAGATGCAGGCCATCTGTGCTGAGTTCAGTTGGCAAATTGCCGTCAGCATCCGCAAATAGCGGGTACAAATCCAGATACAAAACATTTTCAGAAGTAGCAATTTCTTTCAGCCGTCGATTTATTGCCCTAATCCGACTGTTAGGAATCGCCAACAGGCGATCGCGATTTTCCCAAGTAGCTTGTTCCCCGCTATGGGGCAAAATCGACTGCACAACCACTTGTGCTTTGGGGTGAGCCCACCGCAAATCGCGAATAATCTGCCGCTGGTTGTCCAAAATCCCTTCGTCGGTGCTTCCCCGCAACAAATCGTTAATCCCAATCATCACAAACACAGTATCCGGCGCAGTTCTATCGAACAACTGCAACCGCTTCAGCAAACCCACGGAAGTCTCCCCCGAAATCCCTTGGTTCAACCAAATTCGATCGACTGGTAACAGCTTGGTCGGAAACCACATACTTAGAGAATCCCCAGCCAAAACACTCAGTCTTGAGGGTCGATTCGCCGCTGCCGCCTCAGCTTCGCGACCCAACTGGGTCACCCACTGCTGGTAAGTCCATTTATGTCGCGGTCCGGGAACCGGCACGTCTAGCACTGCCTTTGCAGAGATCACCGGTGGGCCAATTTGTTCTTCAGCCGCTTCTGCAGTCACCGCAGCACTTGCCGGGAAGCTTTCTGCCAAGTTGTGTCCCCGCAGGAGTAGTTGAGCAACTGTAAGTATCAATACCCCGTTCGTCACCAAAGATAGCAAAGCCCAAACCGGAACAGCTTTCGATCGGCTAACTTCCATCCCTAAGAGGGATTTATGAGTTCTACTTCTGCTACCTCCTCCAAACTTCTCCATAAACTCAAGCTATTTGCAGGCTTCACACCGAATAATTTGCACTGATTGCTGCATCAAGTTTTACCACTCAATTAAAGCCTCAATTCTGGTAAGAATCAAGCACTGTACTGTTTTGGGCGCGACGGCAATGCAGAACTTTGCTTTTTCGCACTACTTTACCATAAAAAATCTGCCTACCAAACTTTCTGGCACCGCAATCGGATTGGTAAAAGCTGCCGCACTGCACAAAAATATATCTAAAAGTGATCGAACTTACTCAGTTCTGATGCTAAAATCCAAAAATGAAAAAATTAACTATAACTGAAGCAGCCAAAATTAAAGGTGTGAGCGCTTCCACCTTACGCAGGTGGGAAGCCGAAGGTAAGCTAATACCGGAACGCACGGCTAACGGTCACAGACGGTATGACCTAGCTCATCTTCTCGGCTTAAAACCCAACGGCGCTTTAACCATAGCTTACGCTCGGGTTAGCAGCCACGACCAAAAAGATGATTTAGACAGACAAAAACAAGTTTTGGAATTGTTTTGTGCATCTCACGGCTGGCAATTCCAAATCATTGATGATGTGGGTTCTGGGGTTAATTACACTAAGCGGGGTTTACAACATCTAATTCGGGCGATCGTAGACAATCAAGTAGAAAGGTTGGTATTAACTCACAAAGACAGACTGCTGAGATTTGGTTCGGAACTAATTTTTAATTTGTGCGAACACTTTGGGACAGAGGTAGTGATTATAAATCAAACCGAAAATACTAGCTGTGACAAGGATTTAGCTAAAGATATACTAGAAATAATCACTGTTGTCTCCGCCCCCCTTGATGGCAGCAGGAATCCCAAGAACAAGCGCGTCGTTGAAGAACTTAAAGCCATTGCCGGTAAACTCTAATCAATACAACTGTTTGCACAGTTCGTTAGTTACAGATTCTCAATTACCAATTACCAATTACCAATTACCGACGCACATCTCATGGAATCGAAAACTGCTATATGTAGGCCATTAAAGGTGAACTAATAATAAAAATATGCCCGCGTTCGCATTGAAGATTGAAACGCGAGCACAACGATAAACAGCCATAAGGTGGCGGCTATTTCAGATTGTGGTTTTTCTGAATAAAGAGGTGAATTAGCTTATAAATAGCTAATCTAGGACACGAAAGCTGAATTGAGCGATCTCTTCCCAAACTCTACAGTTTTGTAGTCCTCGCCCTAGAACCCCCAGCATAACCGCCGTAGCCACCCTCAATTCTGTTGTCCAAGCTCCTTTCCTTCACAAACCCGTTGTAAGCTTCCATCCCGTGTTCGCCGATATCCAAACCTTCAGCCTCCTCTACAGCAGAAACGCGGATACCCAGCAAAGCTTTGAGTGCGGCCCAAAAAATCGTACTCAGCAGCACGGTCATCCCGCCTACAGAGATAATGCCGACCAACTGCGCCCAGAGTTGACCGAAACCTCCGCCCACGAGCAATCCTGCTGCCGGGCCTGTGGTATAAATTCCAGTTGTAGGCCCGTCAGCAAACAGCCCAACTGCCAGAGTTCCCCAGATGCCGCAGACTAAGTGAACTGAAGTTGCCCCTACAGGGTCGTCAATTTTCAAATTGTCGAAGAAAGTTACTGCGAAAACTACCAGGATACCCGCGATCGTCCCGATAATGGCAGAGTTGGGCACGTTGATCCAAGCGCAGCTAGCTGTTACCCCGACTAAGCCTGCGAGGATGCCGTTGATAATCATCGAAAGGTCTGGTTTGCCCAGGTACAGCCAAGCAGTAATCGTTGCAGCAACTCCCCCGAAGGCAGCGGCGGTGTTGGTGGTGATCGCAATGTGGGCGATCGCATTTGGATCGAGTGCCATTGTCCTACCGGGATTGAACCCGAACCAACCAAACCAAAGAATCAAACAGCCGAGGGTGGCAATGCTCATATTGTGTCCTGGTATCGCCACAGTCTCGCCGTCGCGGTACTTGCCGATCCGCGGCCCCAAAAATGCCGCTCCCATCAAAGCAGCCCAACCGCCTACCGAGTGAACCACTGTCGAACCCGCAAAATCCCGGAAGCCTGCGTTGTACAGCCAGCCGCCGCCCCAAATCCAGTGTCCGGTAATTGGGTAAGCAATTCCTACTAGCAGCAAGCTGAAAATTAAGAAGTCAATGAATTTAATTCGCTCTGCAACTGCTCCAGAAACGATCGTGGCAGCAGTTCCCGCAAAAACTAACTGGAAAAAGAATTTAGCGTTAAGAGGCACTCCCGTCCTGTTTAATGAGTTGAAAATGCCTTGATAAGCGTCTCCTGTGGCGGGGCTGTTGTCAGCTACATTCCACAGAAAAAATCCGCCGCTGGTGCCGATAAAATCGTTGCCGTTGCTGAACATTAATGCAAAGCCGATCGCCCAAAATGCGATAGTAGAAAGCGCAAAAACAATCAAGTTTTTTGCCAGCACGTTGACTGCATTTTTTTGACGACAAAAACCGGTTTCCAACATACAGAAACCGGCGTTCATAAAGAACACTAGCATCGCCGCAACCATGACCCACATGGTATCCATGCCCACCTTAAGGCTTGCTAATTGTTCCTCAGTAGTTGGCTTGGCAGGGGTTTGGGCTACCGCCGCATATCCCCACACCAAGACGATGATTGCTGCTATTGGTATGCAGGCTTGCCAACTTGGACTGAGGCGGGCGATCGCCCTTTGTAATTTATTGAACCTGTTAACTTTGGTCAAAAAGTTAGCTGCTGGCCAATTTAAAGACTCCCGCCTGACTTGTTTCGACTTTTTCTTTCCGACCGTCATTTTAATCACTTTCACCCTCTTTACGGCTAATAAGCTCAGCAATATTCGGAAAACTTTCCAATTTTACTACAAAAGTTTAGAGATTATTTGTTCAGATTCAGATAGTTTTGATAGCCTAACTCTTCTAGCTGAGTTTGTTTTTTCATGACAGATTCCGACAAAGTTTTGCGGTAATCCAGGACTCGCTCTAGCAATTCTGGCTGATGAGCTGCTAGTATCTGAACGGCCAGCAAGCCAGCATTCTTAGCGTTGCCGATCCCCACTGTTGCTACGGGTATGCCGGCTGGCATTTGCACGATCGAGTACAGCGAATCTAGGCCTTGCAGGTGGCGGCTCAGTACCGGCACTCCAATTACTGGCAAGGGCGTTAAAGATGCTACCATACCAGGGAGGTGTGCCGCTCCCCCGGCACCTGCGATAATAACTTTCAAGCCCCGTTGGTGTGCGGTTTGGGCGTATTCCACCATGCGCTCAGGGGTGCGGTGCGCCGAGACGATCGCCACGGAGCAAGGTACACTGAATTCTTCGCAAACTGCGATCGCATCTTTCATGGTTGGCAAATCCGAATCGCTACCCATGATAATTCCAACTGTCGGTTGATTCATGCAATTTTCCGATTTCAGATTTCAGATAAATGCTAATTTTAAATGATTGCGTTAACTCAAATTTAGATATTTTGTACCAAAACTGACCCTTAAAAGCAATTTGGCCACAAGTCCCCGTCCAAGCAGCCCTGGAGTCAGCAAAAAGCAAAAAGCTCCCCCTCCTCATCGCCAGCCACCGGATTTATCCGTAGCGAATATTAAATCTAAAATCTAAAATCTAAAATCTAAAATCGGATGACTGAAGCCACAACCCCACCTGCCGCCCCCACAGATATTCTCAATGCTCGCCTCCCCCGTTGCAAGGATTTGCAGATGCTTGCTGTTGACGAAACGGGAATCATTCAAGAAGTTTTGCCGATGGACGCCGTATTTAAACGGATTTGTCCTCCCGATTTGCAAGTGCTTGATGTAGGAGGCGATTGGCTTTCTCTAGGCGGTGTTGACTTGCAGATTAACGGAGCCCTCGGTTTTGCTTTTCCCGATTTAGAAAGCAAACATATTGAAATTTTGCCAAAAATTTGTCAATTTTTGTGGAATCAGGGAGTCGATGCTTTTTTGCCGACTTTGGTGACAACTTCGCTGGATAAGTTTAGGCGATCGCTCTCGACGATAGCTGATTATATCCGCACTGTACAAACCGCTGCTCCGGCAATCAATAAAACTAAAACAGCGGAAATTCTCGGTGTTCACCTCGAAGGCCCTTTTCTCAACCCCCAGAAGCGAGGAGCTCATCCAGTTGAGTTTTTACTACCCCTAACTATAGAAAATGTCAAGCAAGTTTTAGGAGATTGTGCCCATATTGTCAAAATAATTACTTTAGCGCCGGAGTTAGACAGCACTGGCGAAGTCATTCCCTATTTGCAAAGTTTGGGAATTGCCGTCAGTCTCGGACATTCCCAAGCGACGGCAGAGCAAGCCCAACAAGCATTTGAGCGGGGAGCTTCCATGGTAACTCATGCTTTTAATGCGATGCCGAGTTTGCACCACCGAGAACCGGGTTTATTGGGAGCGGCGATTGTTTATCCGGGCGTAAAATGCGGTTTAATTGCTGACGGGAAGCACGTTTCTGGGACAATGATGGATTTGTTGCTGCGCGCTGCTAGGTATGAAAAAGGCGTTTTTTTAGTGAGCGATGCTTTGGCTCCTTTGGGTTTGCCTGACGGTGTTTATCCTTGGGATTCCCGACAAATTGAAGTCAGAAAAGGTACAGCTTGGATAAGATTAGATTACCATTCGCCCCTGGAATCTGCTACTTTGGCAGGTACAACTCTGCCGCTATTGGCGGGAGTGCAGAATTTGGTGAAGTGGGGGATTTGCGACGCCGATAGTGCGATCGCCCTGGCAACTGAATCTCCGAGAAAGGCGATCGGAATTTCGGGAATTATGGGCAAATCGGCAACTCAATTGTTGCGCTGGAATTTAAATGCGGCGACAAAGGAATTGACTTGGCATCGCTTGTTTTAAGTGTTGTCAGATCGTGTTTGGTTGATTTCTTCTTCCTTCTTCCTTCTTCCTTATTCGTTCTGCTATGCGCTAAGCACTGGTGACAGCAATTCGGTGCTCTCGGCAAGTTCGATCGTAAATATTGTTTAATTCCACAGCCAAGCAAATATCGCCCCGCAGCCACAGCGGTAAAGCAGGGAGCGCGCAGCCCACAGCCAGTTTTTCTTGCCAAATATCCAGGCATTGCTTGCCGTCTCGCTCGATCGGGCGATAAGCTGTAGCATAGAGGTCAGCCTCGAAGGGCGAAGCACTTCCTCGCGCCAAACGGATTAACAATTCATTGTGAAGATTGGCCTTCCTTCCTGTCACAACATCAACTATTACTAACCCAATTCCCTGCCGCAAATACGTCTCGCACTTAGAAACAAAAGCATCGCGATGAGTAGAACGAGCTTTGTTGGCAGGACTTACTAATTCAATGGTACCGGCTAATACCGGGCCAGCTTCAGTGTTAAAAATACTGACTTGCACGGTATTAGCCGTAGATAAAAAAGGCACGGTTTGGGCTGGCGGTGGCAACCAATTGTTTGGAAAATCTATTGGCAAATGAATTACCGTCTCTGGGTTCTCCAATTCCGGTAACGATTCCTCAAAAGCTGCTACATCAATTTCAATCCCAAACTGTACGTTAGGTTCGGCAAAGTAACCTTCTGGTAATTTGGCATTCAAATCTGATGCAATATAAGTCGCCCAGGCATTGTGAAAGGCGTGCCAGTGACGGCGCACCGACAGCGGCGGGCGAAAATGATCTTGTAACACCATATTTTTAAAAGTTAGGACTTATTGAAATTATCGATCGAATGGGCGATCGGCGGGTACTCGGTTTTTATTGAATTAGTTTCTCAATTCGGGATTGTTCGAGTTGCGATCGCCCGTATCAATAAATCTAACTCAATTTAATTAGGTGGGGAGTGTCCACAATAAATGCCGCTGCGGCTTTATAATATTTAACCGTTGGCAATAACTCAGCAGCAGGCAGACTAATGAATTTGGTAGACGACAAGACTATAGTTAGACAGTATTTTAACTCGACGGGATTCGATCGCTGGCAGCGAATTTACGGCGAAGGCCAAGTCAATAAAGTTCAGCTAGACATCCGCACTGGGCACCAGAAAACTGTGGATACAGTCATCGAATGGCTGCAAGCTGACGGCAATTTGCCCGGGCTTTGTGTCTGCGATGCCGGTTGTGGTGTGGGATCTCTGAGCATTCCTCTGGCTGACGCTGGGGCAATTGTTTGCGCTAGCGATATCTCTGAAAAGATGGTAGCAGAAGCTTACGATCGATCGACCGCAGTTCCTGGCAAGCTCTACAACATCTCCTTCGCCGCCCAAGATCTGGAAGCTTTGACCGGCAAATTCCACACAGTGATTTGTTTGGATGTGCTAATCCACTATCCTCAAAATAAGGCTGCAGAAATGATCGCTCACCTAAGTTCGATCGCCGAATCGCGACTAATTCTTAGTTTTGCACCCAAAACTTTAGCACTTACCGCCCTCAAAAAAGTTGGTGAACTTTTCCCCGGCCCGAGCAAAACTACCAGAGCTTACCAGCACCGTGAAGCTGATATTATCAAAATCCTAGAAAACAATGGTTTTGTTATTAACAGAACAGCGATGACTAGCACTAGCTTTTACTATTCTCGCTTGCTGGAAGCTGTGCGAAAATAGGTTAAAAATATTTGCAAAAAAGCTAATTTATCATAAGCCTAGGGTGCGCCCCGCGCACCTTCCCTTCCCAGAGTTACGCCACTGAACATCTCTACTATGCGATTGCTTCGCGGAGGCTCGCAATGACAAGTAAGGCACGCACCGCGCACCTTCGATATCAACAATTAGATGTTTTTCCCTCTTCCTTCTTCCTTCTTCCTTCTTCCTTCTTCCTTCTTCCTTCTTCCTTCTTCCTTCTTCCTTCTTCCTTCTTCCTTCTTCCTTCTTCCCAATTCACTAAATATTATGTCAACGCTAGTTTTAATTCGCATTTTTATAGCAGCCGCAGCCTTATTCGGAGGTTTATCCGTTGCAGGCGGTGCTTTCGCCTCCCACGCTTTGAAAAATCAATTGAGCGATCGAGCTTTAACCATTTTTGAGACCGGCGCGCGATATCAAATGTACCATGCCCTGGCTTTATTACTCGTCGCTTTACTCTTGAGCCGCGCCCAAGAGTCTCAAACCTTTTTGGCAGTTGCTGGATGGGCTTTTATTGCCGGCACAATCATCTTTTCAGGCAGTTTGTACGCCCTGAGTTTGAGCGACATCAAATGGCTGGGTGCAATTACGCCACTGGGGGGAGTTGCTTTTATTGTTGGTTGGGGATGTTTGGCAGTCGCAGCTTTTAGTTTTAAATAGGCAACTGGTAAATTTTGAAGCAATTACCAATTAGTAATTACCTAATTATCAAACACATCCCTGGAAAACATCTCTGTCAAAGTACGCAAGTAAGGTACAAATACCGTTAAATCTTCAGCAGGAAGCCGCTCGCATATTTCCCAAAATAAAATCAGCAGCATATCCTGCACTAACTCCCAACTTACATGAAGTTTGGGGTACAACATCACGCAAATTGGAAACAATTCTTGCTGTACCGGGTGAATGCTACCTTCCAAAACGCACCAGCACAAATAGCTTTGAAAAATCTCCACATCCCGGATACCAGAAATTTTTACCTCGCGATCGCTCAAATACCCGCTGCTGCTGCGGTATCCTTGATGCTGGGCACTAGCTCGATCGTACACTGCACTAGCAATCTGAGTCGTGTGCTGCAACAAATGCTGAACGGCTAATAGAGCTCTTGAATTCGCGGGCTGATTCGCCGCAGCCTCGTTAATCTCTCCGTAGGGAATGTGCAAATAGTCCTCTACAACTTTTAAATATGGTGCAAATTCCGATCGCTCTGACTCCGAAAGACATCCTAACAAGATTTTGCTAGTGTATTGAAATTGCACCGTCACAAACCCCAGCACTAACGGATCAGCCTCTGAGTATTTCCGCCTCACTTGAATAATATCTTTTCCCACCAGCACGGACAAGCGGAAAATAGGTTCTCTATCTGCATAAGCGTCTATTGCTTTCCGATATAAGGTGCGAGTGTCGGCTGCAATTTCTAAAGAATTAATTAAGCTTTGATCGATGGCGTGGCGCTCTATTTGTTCCCCTAAAAGAGCTTCTACTCTACTCCAAGCTATCTCGCTCGCTAATTTCAGGGTATCTGTCAATTTGTCAACTATTTGGGCTCGATTTCCCTCAAAATTAGTTAACTCGGGGCTTTGGGGAATTTGTCGCGGGGCTTGGTTTTGTCGTGCCGCAACTGTACTGTAATATTTTTTGGCCCAGCTAACAGCGAAAGAAGAAACGCTGACGCTTTTAGCCTCTGGGAGTTTGTGAGTGTCCGATCCGCTAATACCTTCCGACGCCAGACTGTCGCCATGTTGAATTTCGTCTACAGCAGGTAAAGACTTTGAAGATATTTGTGAAATACCCGTCATGATAAACCTCGTTTTTTTATTAAGTCGCACCCGCTCGATTCCCCTAATTTTTAACGTTGTTAACTACAATTTTCTGCATTTGTACGCTGACAGTCATCAGCCATTACGCTTAAAGCTATAAGCCATCTGGCTCGACTGTCTGCATCTTTTATAAGCTGCACGTTAATAACGCTATTTATTGTGCGATCGATCACAGTCACCCTGTGATCGCGACCATAATCTATTTTTTTGACGTATAAAGAAGGCGGGAAATAAATTTAATTTGTCTTAAAAGCTGAGAATTAAAGTTAAGTCTGCTTAAAAAAAACTGCTGCTTGAAATACCTTATCTTTGTTTTGGAGCGCTTTGGTCGATCGCCCTAATCTCTTAAATAAGCTAGGCTACAGCACGATCGAGCGGTGACTTTGGTTAATTTATTTCTATAGCTGAATTAGAAATGTATTTTGAGCCTTGTGATTGTTAGGAAATCCTAACAAATTTAACGATCGGCTTTTCTAAATAAAAAATTAAATTTGAGATTAGGATGAGATTTATGTGCATTTGGTTAATGCCATTGCCAGCGTGGTTTTTTGCGCTCAGTTTTTGATCTTCCCCGGGAAGCGAAGCTATCCCGTAGGGAATCGCCCGCAATTGATCGTCGTCTATTCGATCGGCAAACGACCCTTCAAAACCGGAATTAGCGACTGACTAGCCCCATCCCTCCCACATTTTGCCAACTCTGAGTTTTTCAAGTCCTCTGTCGGAGCCGGAAGCCTGTCCCTACAACGATAGGATTAGGTTGATTCGGCAGCACGGGCGATCGATCCTCACAAACAGCACGGCCAGTACGTCTTTAAGGCTATGCCTTCGGGTAGGATTAATAGGACGAGAGGAAGTGGATAAAATGAGCGCTAGCAGCAATTCAACAGAAATTAAGTTCGGAACCGATGGGTGGCGAGGACTGATTGCCCATGACTTTACTTTTGCCAACGTGCGAAAAGTCACCCGGGCGATCGCCAGTTACCTAGAAACCGCTTACACAAAAGACCACCCAGTTCTAGTCTCCTACGATACCCGCTTTCTGGCAGACGAGTTCGCCCGCACGGCGGCTGAAGTATTGGCAGATTTGGGATGGACTGTGAAAGTGGTCGATCGAGATTGCCCCACACCAGTCATCGCCTACAGCGCCAAGCATCTCAACTCTGCAGGAGCCCTGATGTTCACGGCTTCGCACAATCCCGCACCTTACTGCGGCATCAAATACATCCCCGACTACGCGGGCCCGGCAACCCCGGAAATTACTGATACAATTGTGGCAAATATTGCTGGTGCTTCTGATGCCCCAGCCAAAGGCAGTCACAACGATAAAATCTCCAGTTTTGACCCGAAACCTGAATATCTGAAGTTTCTTTATACTTTGATCGATGTGGAGCGGATTCGCTCTGCTAAGTTGAAGGTGAAGTATGATGCTCTCTACTCGACTTCTCGCGGCTATCTCGACGGGGTTTTGGAACACTGCGGCTGTGATGTCGAAAGTTTTCACACCTACCGCGATGTGCTGTTTGGCGGCGGAATGCCCGAGCCCAAGGGCGAACAGTTAGTGGAGTTGGTGGAAGCTGTTAAGAAGGATTCGGCGGATTTGGGTTTAGCTACCGATGGCGACAGCGATCGTTTTGGTATTGTTGACGAGTTGGGAAATGTCTTGACTCCAAATACTGTCCTGTTGCTGCTGGCACGTCACTTGGTTAAGAATAAAGGCTTGACTGGGGCGATCGTCCGTACCGTCGCAACTACCCACTTGCTGGACAATTTGGCCGCCAAGTACGGTTTAACAATCTACGAAACCGCAGTTGGTTTTAAATACATCGGCGAAAAAATGCGGGAAACTGCGGTACTCATCGGTGGCGAAGAATCTGGCGGTTTGAGTGTTTTGGGTCACATTCCCGAAAAAGACGGGATTTTGGCTGATATGCTAGTTGCGGAGGCGATCGCCTATGAAGGGAAACCGCTTTCTCAGCTAGTTGAAGAAGCCATTAAAGAAGCCGACGGCCCCCTGTACAATAAGCGCTTGGACTTGCACCTAGATGACGCCCACAAAGCAGCCGTTTTGGAATCTTTTACCAAGAATCCCCCCACAGAAGTAGCAGGTATTGGTGTTAAGGAAATCGGCCGCAAAGACGGAATTAAACTTTATCTTGAAGACGGTGGCTGGGTACTGCTGCGACCTTCGGGAACCGAACCCTTGATGCGCGTTTACATGGAAACCAATTCTGTGGAAAAAGAAAGCCAAGTTGCTCAATACATGGAAAAGGTAATTTCTCAGTTAGAACCTGTTTAAATTTCTACCTATTCCAACGGGGGCTTTTCCCCTAGCGCTTGGGATTGTGAGGTGCGCCAAGCGCACCTTACGTATTTTTGATAACTCTCGCCAAGCCTCTGAACATTAATCATTGATACTGCTGGGCTAGTTATATATTTGCACTAGACTTGGATTTGTTTAAGTTTGGAAAGTGTAAATTCATTTATGTTTGTTAAATTTTTAATTAAAAAAATTTCTCTATTTTTTCCGTCTCTACTTGACTTTTCCCCTAACCTTATTGTACATTATTATATAATGGGGTGTTTGCAAAAATAAAAATTTAACAAATATTTCAATTATAAAACAAGTATACAAGTTAAATTATTAGCCTGTCAACCCGTTTATGAAAACAATTCCTCTGCTCGCCATTAGTTTTTTAGTAGCAATTTTAGTAAGCGCGATCGGCATTATCTCAGTGCAAAACGCCGCCCCAGTATCCTTAAACTTTATCTTTTTTCAATCGATACAAATGCCTGTAGGAGTAGTATTGGCAATGAGCATAAGTGCAGGATTGATCGGAGGTGCGCTACTGCAACCGTTGTGGAACTTTTCAGATTCCCAAAACTCTAGTCGTAAATTTCCGGCAAATCCAGAAGAATCCGACACCGTACAATATTAAATAGATTTGATCCCTTAAAGGGAATATACCTGACCGTCAATCAGCAGCCGAGTAATTCCCTTAGCTCGCAAATAGGGTGCTGCTTTTTGCAGCATACTGCTGTCAGGAATCTTGAAAACTCTTTGATTGCGAGTAGCAAATCGGCGGGCCACTCGGTGATTGTCAAACACTGCCAGGGTTTTCTCGCGAATTTCTGCGACAGGAATTTGACCCAGTTCGCCAAAAGCTTTTAGGGGTCTGGTAATTAACTCTGCAGCCCGATCGACCACTAAATAACAAATTTTGGGCAGAGATGCTTCGCTTAAAGGCAAAACTTGAATTAGTCCTGTACCCCGAAGCTCGATCAACTCGCCCGACGATAGGGAACCCAGGAGACTGCCTTCAAACAGAGAGTCTTCATCCTCTACATCTTCGTCGAAGTCGTCATCTAAATCGTCTTCATCCTCATCATCATCCTCGTCGTCCTCGAAATCGCTAAAGTCTTCACCTGCCAGCAGCCCTTCTGCTGGCAGCATTGCCTTTAGTTCACCAGTCACAACAGCGCGGTGGCTCTGATCTGCAAGATTGGCTGCTTGGGCATCTTGCCGATCAGAAACATCCAAATCCGACTCTACATTTCCTCGAATTTCAAGTTCTGCAACTGGTTGAGGGACTGCTCCAGAACGCTTTCGGATCGTCGGTCTCGAATTTGAGGCTGAGTGACGGACTGGGACTGACTCGGACAGGGGGACACCTACAGGATCGGTTTCGCCATTTGCCGACGACTCAGTAGTCGCCTCTGTCGGTTCAGAAACACTGCTGCGATCGGACAAACGCTTTTGTTTTTGCTGGACTAAAGATTCGTATTCCGGCCCCGACAAAGCCCCCTGAAGGATGCGCCTCACAGTCGAACTGCTCACTCCGTAGCGCTTTGCCAGAGTGATAGTATTCTCGTTCGACTGTCGGTACAGCCTAATGAGTTCGCGTTTGTCTGAATCGGAGAGTTTTGTAGGCGTCATGCCAAGTTTTCCAGCAAAAAGACGTGAAAAGACGCAGGCTAGCGGTCAGCGAACTGTGATTTTTCGTTTTTAATTTCAAGCTCAGAGATGCCGACAAGGGCAAAAAAGCTTTCGCGTCCCCATCGCTTGCCAAAGCAACCCCAATCTCAAATCGCTAGGCTGCGCGACGAGTGCGCCTGCTTTGGCGAGAACGGGTTGAGATGTCATGTTCCAAGATAGCTCCAATTCCGAACAGGATGGCGCTGAAAACAAAAAAGACTTCCAGCAAACTGCCGCTTTGATAACTACCCTCAGCCTGAGTATCGCGCCATTTAAAGTACATATCTGCGATGTAAAGCGAAAAAGTTGCAGCCGCAATCATTCTCCAAGATTGGGAAAAACGTCCTCCCCAAAACGCCAGCAGCAGTGCAGTAGCAATAATTAGCAGAAAAACGTCCCCGACGATGTAAAACAAATTGATTGCATTTTTGTGAGGCGCCAGTTGCTTGTCCAGTGCCATCACCCATGCCGGAGCTTTGATTTCTGCTGCTGCTTCTTCGGGTGCGGATACAGGATCAGTCGCTGTTGCTCCTTTTGCCTGTATCTTGGACGAATTGTCCAAAGCAGGCGCTCTTCCTGTGGCAGTGGTTGCTGGTTCAGATTCTGTCACTACTTCTTGAGTGGCTGCCGGAGCCATTCCTAGCTGGGCCCTCCAAGAGCCAGGTGCAGCAACCCAAATAGCTACAGCAATCCCGAAGGCTGCAATTCCCGCTAACAAACCCCACTGCCAAATTTCTAGATTCAGTCGCTTGGAAGTCACAGCTACAACCATGCCCCCGATCAGGACCACATAGCTGCCCAGATAAAACGCATCTGCGGGAGACACGTCCGGGTCTAACCCGAAATAGAGTTCCCAAATCCCGAACAGCACGCCGCCTAGGAAATAGAACAGCATCCCCAGACCAATGCCCAGCCAGACGTTGCGCCCGCTGACCATGTGCGGGCTTTGCCAGTTTCTAAAACAGACTAAAGCCGCTCCCAAGTATGCTCCGCATTCAAAAATATAAGTGCCGATCGAGTACCACAGAGGTAAACCCTCTTCTGCTGAGAGGGGGACGCTGAACAGCAAAAAGAACAGCAGCGCCATTACAGCCCAGACAATGCCCGCAATCACTAGGGTCTGAGCTGACAGTAAAGATGAAGATGTAGATGACTTTTCTGAAGTGCTACTCATAGGGATTCCACGAGACCTAACTAGCGGTTGAACGCACCCCATCTCAATCTTTGATTGGAGATGAGGATTCTTTCGCCAAGAAACCTTAAAAAACCTCGATCTGACGCTTCCGGAATAACTGGCGTCCTCAGTGTGTCGTCGGGATTTGCGCCCTCGTACACTCTAGAAAGACTAAGCAAGAATAATATCTATTGACTAATTCAATAAATTAGTCGTTAGTCGATCTTCTACCCGGAAATATAATGATAGAAATACGGTATATGTCTCCACCCTTAAGGTTTTTACAGTACCCAATCTATCTCTGAAATTCTACCATCACAGGTTGAGGTATCTGTTTTTTTGCTTTCACACTCCCCCACTCATATCAATAATTCTGGGTGGGCAGTGCGATCTAAACTTAGTTAAATTGCCAGACCATAGGTGGCATCCAAACCGAATCAACAATTTGGTTGGTCAATACAAGTTGGCAATCCAACCTGTATATCCCCTACCCCCTACAGTGCAATTATCTAAGCTCAATTATCTCAGTCCAATTGTCTGAGCAATTGTCAAAGATTTTCTATCCTGCGATCCACAATTTGTTGAGGGCTGATTGTTTCAGCCAATCTAGAAACTGAGTCCGATCCGGGGCTGGCATATCTTGCAGCACATCGCTGACTCCCTCAGCGAAGTCCGTATTGCCAAAATATGATTTCCCCAAACGGTGGAGTTCTTGCAATAAGGTTTTGAGATGCTGCTCTTGCCAAGCAGGCACCTTGTGATTTTGCAAGGGACTAACGGTTAGCCAGTTTTTGATCGCATCAGGGGAGTCTGCCTGGGGGAAGTTTCCCTGCTGAAATACCTTGGCGATATCTTTCTGAAACGATGTGGCTTGCCTTGCGCCTAAGAGGTCTTCTACATCGAAGTAAACAGCTTGGAGCAGCAGCAGACAACCCTGCGCGAACAGCGGTGCTTTGGCTGCTTCATTACCTGCCGGTTCTTCACCGGCAAGCTGATCTAAACGGACTTTTCCCCAGACGCTATATCGCTCCGGCTCTTCTAGCAGAACACAGGCTTTGCCTCGGTTGTCGGTTAAGTCCCGCCACAAGGCTCTGGCGTCTTCTGCTTGCTTGCCGTTGAAGGCGCTGATCAGGCGAAAAGTCTGCCCCTGATAATTGAGAATGGGAATTTGTTGATCCCGTTTTGGGTGTTGATAATTGGTTATTTCAACATCCTGCCGTTTCAGAATAAACATGACACTGCGATTTGACTCCTGTCATGGCCGAGGTGCTGTGCTTTTGACACTCCCCATGCCTAAAGGCGAGGGGATTCTTGATTCAGCGAGTCCACTTAAATTAGCAGGATTGCTCCCGATCACCCAGAGATGGTTCTCTCCTCAAGCGTTCCGATACTTTTTTGCTAACAAATGCTAACAAATATCTAAGCTGAGATAGTCTCTCCGCCTTGGCGTATAAATCAATGCACGAAGGAAAATCCCCCGCGCACAATTTACGACTGCTGTACTGGCAACGCTTGATTTTCGCGCTCGTGCCGAGCGGGCGATTGACTGTTTTGCTTTGATGCCGTAGAGGAAGCTTATATAGAGGCTCCGTACCATCAGGGATTTTCACCTGAGTCTTTCAATCTAGTTCTACCACATTTTTATTAAATATCAAGTCGAGCAGAATGTTAGCAAACATAACTAAACATCAGCCAATCAGTCATTCTGTCTTAACTCATACCTCAAATCAGGGGACGATCTCTGGTTTTTCGGTAATGCGGTCAGCGTTTTAGGCTTTGCCACTAGGGGATGTTAACATAACCAATAGAAATCTGGGAAAAAGCACCTGTGACTCTTGTGCTGTCTGAGTTCCGTCTTAATTGGGAGAGATGCGATCGACCAAATATTTTGGTTTAAACTCGACCTCTAAATACTTTACCCGAGTTCACGTGCTACCTAGTTTTGAGGGTAAATTTACAAGTGTGCTGTTTGCAGGTGAGTCCCTCCAGCTTGGGTGAGATACAGGAAGAGGACGCACAGGCACTCTCATCACCTTGGTTTTTTCCCCAGCCATGGCGCTCCACGCCGTCTTTTTCTACATCAAAGCGGTTTCTGCGTAAGTCATCATATAATTTACTTGCTCGATCGCACACTGCACCGATACAATAATCTTGTTAGCGATTTTTGAGTTGGGTGCGTAACTCAGTTGGATAGAGTAGCTGCCTTCTAAGCAGCGAGCCGCAGGTTCAAGTCCTGCCGTACCCGTTACAGAAAATTAATTATCTCAAGGGTTTCAGCACTTTTTACCACGAAGGAAAGAGCGGCTGAGATCTTATTTGGCTTCGGATTTGTTTCCGATGCCCGAATCCGAAACAAATCCTTAAACAAGCCGCGCCTGCCACACCCAGACCAATCTGCCTGCTTCTGGGCGATCGACACTGCTACCCTTCTGAGTATATATTTGCCACATCGGATGTGGTATCATAAAAAGGCTATTGTGTCAATAGCCTAGATCCTGCAATGTTCAAACAGCACCAGCAGCAGGTTGTGGGCCGAGTAGCCCTCAGGGGTTATCCTTAGTAATCAGGCTAGTTTCCGACAGGTTTGGATATGTTCCCAACAACTCTATTTCATGTTCCCCAAAATTTAATGCTATTACTCGACCGCAGCGCGATCGACCGATTAAAGCCTATATTGGCGCAAGCAACCGGAATGCCTATAGTTGCATCGGAAAATACGGCAACAATTGCGCTCGTATTGGTTGCTCTGGGAATTCTGGGTTGGGGATTTTATCGCGCCAGACCTTTTGGCAAACTGGGAATTTTGGCTTGGTTGCAGTCTGTTGCGCTGATGAGTCCCTGGCTGCTGTTCTTTGGTTTGTTCGCCGCCGGAATTTACCTCAATCTAGTTGCGGTATTGTTGCTGCTAGTGGCATCCACGGGATTGTACATTTATCTGGGCCGGCAATTGCGTAAGGCTGCATCTGATACAGTGCTGCCGCGGCCGGATGCTGCTGAGGTAAAGTCCCAAAGCGATGCTTTCTCGGCCCCTGAGTCGCAGCGAACACCAGGCCCAGAAACCATTAAAATCGTCACTTCGTCGCCTGCGAATAATGAATTACAAATTATTCCCGTTCCAGTTGAAGACCTGAATGCAATTAAAGGCATCTTTGGGATTGATACTTTCTTTGCCACAGAAACGATTCCTTATCAAGATGGCGTAATTCTCAAAGGTAATCTCCGGGGAGACCCAGAACAAGTACACTCACGTTTGACGGCAAGTTTGGAAGAGAGATTAAACGATCGCTACCGTCTATTTTTAGTAGAAAATCAGGACGACAAGCCCGTAGTTATTATCTTGCCCAGCACCAACGACCCGCAGCCAACAACCGTGTCTCAAAAAATCCTAGCAGTCGTGCTGCTGCTGGCAACAATTGCTACCAGCTTAGAGACAGGCGGTTTGCTGCTGGGTTTCGATTTCTTTAACTCGCCGACTCGATATCTAGAAGTTCTGCCAATTGCGGTCGGAATTTGGGTGGTTTTAGGCTCTGGGGAAATTGCTCGCCGAGTGCTGGCAAATCGGTACAAGGTTGGCTTGAGTTGGCCGTTTTTTATACCAACTTTGCAGATAGGTTGTTTTGGAGCGATCGACCGTTTTGAGTCGCTGCTGCCCAACCGTAAAGTTTTGTTTGACATCGCTTTTGCCGGGTCAGCGGCTGGGGGAATAGTTTCGGTGCTAATGCTGGTAACGGGTTTGCTGCTGTCTCACCCCGGCAGTTTGTTTCAAATTCCCGCAGAATTTTTCAAGGGCTCGGTTTTGGTGGGAACTTTGGCCAAAGTGGTTTTGGGTTCGGCGTTGCAGCAGCAGATTGTTGACGTTCACCCGCTGGTAGTTATCGGTTGGTTGGGCTTGGTAATAACGGCGATTAATTTGATGCCGGCGGGACAGTTGGACGGGGGTAGAATTGTGCAAGCCATCTACGGTCGGAAAATAGCCAGTCGCACTACTTTGGCGACTTTTGTGGTGCTGGCGATCGTTTCTTTAGGTAATCCTTTGGCTCTGTATTGGGCGATCGTGATTCTGATTTTACAGCGGAATCTGGAGCGGCCGAGCCTCAACGAGCTGACTGAGCCTGACGATGCTCGCGCGGCTTTGGGTTTGCTAGCTTTGTTCTTGATGATTGCTGCGCTGTTGCCGTTGACTCCGGCTTTGGCTGGCCGTCTGGGAATCGGCAACTAACAGCAGCCGCGCGTTTTTGGTAATAGGCTCTTGGGTTGCGGTAAATTAGTGGAATATAGGAATTGAGCGATCGAACTGGGGAACTGAAGGGCGATCGGGTTCCTAACTACTAATTTCCCATTAAGACCCCCGCCCAGGGCAACTTCTCTACTACCAAAAGTTGATTTTTTTATAACCCAAAATTTGTTTAAACTTGATCGATTAAGTTTAAATAACTTATCTGAGCCTATAGGATAAAGTCATGGCTAATCAACTTCCTCCTGTATTGGTAACTTTTGATGCAGATGTTTTAATGACTGGCAGAACCCAAGTGTGGCAAGAATATGCCAAGGTGGGAACTTGCTATATCCCGGAAGTAGTGTACGACGAAATAGATCGTCTGACAGGGCAGGCGGTGGAAAAAGAGCAAGAGCAAGTAGCTAGAGAGTTTATGCGATTTTTTGCCGACAGTGGCTGGATTGCAACTGACGCTCAGGAAACACACCGAGCTCTGGAACCTTCGATCAAAAATCAAAGCAAGCCAGCAATGCTCGTGGTGGCGACGGCTCAGTGCGTTTACGGTTTGGCGACCGAACACCCGGAGGCATTGGTGATTTTTGTTTCCAACAGCCAGCCTCTGCTGAAGCGGCTGGCTTCTGTAAGCGCTACGAATCTCTGCGGGATTACCGGGGCGATGCTGTTAAATTGGGCGAGGAAAGGGGAACGCCCACCGGCTGCGACTCAGCAATTGCAAAGTTTGATGCGTACCCTCGCCGAGCGCAAATTGACTCAGCGCTCTAACAGCAGAATTCAGGATGCTGGGGTAGGCCAAACGGGGGCTTCTGCTAGTAAGTTAACGGGGACGCGCGGCGCTTCTGAATTGAAGTCGCCCAGCAGTTTTACTAAAACTAATAAAACGGGTTTGACTGAGAGCCGCAGTGCGAGTTCGCGCCCCAAAACACCGCGGCGCAATCGCGAGGAGTCGAGAGATTACGAGCCGGCTGTATATCGCATGAAACATATTACACCTCCGAAAAAAAGGGACAGCAGTTTTCTGTCTGGTGCGTTCAATTTTTTGGGAGCGTTATTTTTCTTGACGGTAGCGGTGGGTATTTTGTGGCGAGTGTTCGATGTTAAGGGTTTTAGAAAGACTTTTGTGCCGGCTCTACCACAGCCTGTGCAACAATTTGTTAAGTCGATCGACCCTAAAAAATAATCTGGTTTTCTGAAAATTTCACCTTCAGATACGGCTGACTTGTGCCTTCGGTCATCGTTAATCTTGCACCTTGGGAAACTGGGATAGCACGCTTGGTTCACAAATTAGTTGCCTCCTCTAAATATAGCGGTAAGCTGCTCGTGGACTACCCTACGGTTAGATTTGCTGCCCTTAGCCCGCGGGGAGTTTTCAACGGCTACTATCACAACAGAAGATGAACGCTTCACTTTAGTGCTCTAAAAATCCATCGCCATGCTGAACGGGAACGAAATAATTAGTGGATTAGCACTGGCTTTTGCGGGTTTTGCTTATGCTTTAGTATTTTTTGTTCTTCTTCCCTTCAGACAGTACGATTATGCAGCACCACTTGGGGCAATAGCAATGGCGATCGCCCTTACTATAACAATGAATTGGCTACTATCTGCATCGTTGCTAACTGGCTGGAGTTGGGTGGCTGCATTATTGGGTTTTCAGATAGCCCTCATGTTTTTTGGTAGCGTGTTTCTGGAAGATGGGCTGTACCTGCCAAATTTGTTATTTTTTGGAACTATGAGCGTAGGATATGCGAGGGTTTATACCAGTTTTTCACAACAAAAAACACTGGTAATTGTGGGTTTATGTACAGTATTTTTCCTAGCTTCAATGTACTTATCTTTGATTGGCGGCTATATGCTCAAAGGCAAAAATCCGTTTCAGGGTTCT
This sequence comes from Microcoleus sp. S13_B4, assembly GCF_036700885.1. Taxonomy (NCBI): domain Bacteria; kingdom Bacillati; phylum Cyanobacteriota; class Cyanophyceae; order Oscillatoriales; family Microcoleaceae; genus Microcoleus; species Microcoleus sp. S13_B4. Next base: position 111,333 of record NZ_JAUBPU010000009.1, on the reverse strand, counting down.
TCTACCCAGATGCTGTCGCTGTTGAATCAAAGGGTAGAAATTATCACCGACCATCCCAAACAATTGTATTTGAATGGCAAAACTGGCGAACTCACGCATATTGACCGTTATGAGGTGACAGTGAAAGTAGATTCTGGAGGAGATGAGACTTTGATCTGGCCCTATGTCGATGTTTGGTGGCAGGATATCAAGGCTGCTAGCGAACAGAAATCGCAGTAATTTATATCGTTTCCGGTTGCATCGGAATAATAAAACCCAGTCAACACTTAACACTCAAGCATCTAGTTTTTCGACCCAGAGTCAACAGTCAACAGTCAACAGTCAACTGCCAACAATCAACAGTCAACAATAGTGACGGGTGCAACCGGAAGTGATATCATTCACTCTTTAAAGCTGGTTGAGTTCCTTCTACAGGTCGCACAATTGCGGGTTTATTGGTAGATTGTTTCTGAAAAAGTGCCTTGAGTGCCAAGTCAAGATTTTCTGCCATGACGATGCGGTTTTCGTAGGCAGCAATAACTCTGATTAAAGTTGGCAAACTATTGCGTTCGGCTTCTAAGTAAAGAGGTTCCACATACAGTAAAGATTGTTCTATGGGAATTACTAATAAGTTTCCTTGAAGTGCTTTGGAACCCTGGCGATTCCAGAGAGATATTTGTTCGGAAATAACCGGATCTTGGTTAATTAAAGCTTCTATTTGTTCCGGGCCGTAAACTAATCGCTGTTTGGGGAACAGGTACAGCAGCAATTTTCCGTAATCGCCACCATCCGATCGCCCTGCAATCCAAGCAATTAAATTGTTGCGACTTACTGGTGTAAAAGGTAGCAGCAAAATAAATTCTTCTGCTGTTTCCGTTGGCAGTTTAGTAATCAAATAATACGGTTCTACGGGCTGCTGTTCGCTGCCGTAAATTTCATTGGGAACTCGCCACAAATCCTCCCTATTGTAGAATACCTGCGGGTCTTCCATGTGATAAGTTAGCAAGCGTTCCGATTGAATGCTTAACAAATCTACTGGATACCTGATATGTTTGCGGAGAGCCGGAGGCATTTTGTCAAGGGGTTTGAAGAGTCCGGGAAAGATAGCAATCCAACTGTTAATAATCGGATCGGAGGGATAGGCAACGTAGAAGTCAACAGACCCGTTGTAGGCATCAATCACTACTTTGACGGAGTTGCGGATGTAGTTAAAGTCATGATTGCCGGGATCAGAATACGGATAGCGATCGCTTGCTGTATAGGCATCGATAATCCAGTAAAGATAGTTGGGAGATTTATCAGTTGCCGAGGGTGGAGCTTTAATCTCGTTGCCATTTTCATTTTTTTCTTTTTCTATATCATCATTGCTAAGATTGGCGTTTGCTACTACTAAATACGGGTCAGAATCGTAGCGCAAAAAAGGAGCGATCGCCCGGACTCTTTTGTTGATATTGCGGCGGTAAAGTAACTTGGTTTCTGGCGTAAAATTGCGGGTCAGCGCCATTTGCCAATTTTTGAGGTAATTAGCAAACAGCCAGCGCCGCCACCTAGAACCGAGATTAATTCCGCCCCTACCGCTGTAAGTATTGTAAACATTGTCTTCGCCGCTGGGATAGTCGAATTCTTTGACTTTTGTTGGCGTCATGGCGTCTGCATCGGTTACTTCGCCGTAGTAAATTCGCGGGTAGCCGATCGGAATACTGGCCCGAATTCGATCGCTATTTACTCCCAAAGTAGTCTCTCCTTTCTGGGCTGCAACTCCAATATCTTTGACTAAATAATCTGGTAAACCGCCGACACCGACGGTGTTTACGGGAGAAATAGTAAAGCCGTAACCGTGAGTGTAAACCAGGTGTTTGTTCACCCAAGTTTGAGCTTCGCGTGCAACTGCTGTGTAATCTAATTCCCGCGCCGCCAGAAGCACTTGTTGGCTTTCAGAATCTCCCTTTTTTGATTTTTCATTTTTGATTGTGTAGCGATCGATATCGGCATCAGGGAAGGTATAATATGGTCTGATTTGCTGTAACTGTCGGTTGGTTTTCAGCAGCGGCAGCTTGTCCCACAGCCGGATGTTGCTAATAGTAAGTTGATTTTTTTCTAAGTCGGCATAAGTAAGTTTTCCGGCGGGATCGAAAGTTTTTATTTCAATTTGTTTGAGGTCAAAGGCTTCTTGAGTAAAGGCAATACTGTGCTGGATGTACGGCTGTTCTCGTGCTAGTTCGTTGGGTTTAACTAGGAGTTGCTGCACAATTGTTGGCAGCAGCCAAGTTCCCAACAAACTTAAAGTTAGCCACGCCAAAATAATCTTTTTTATGAGTTCATTTTTTATTTTGAATGGGTAAACTTGGCACAGCATCAAAAGTGCGATCGCCCCCGCCAAAATACTCAAAAATCCATAGCAGGGCAGTCGCACCGTCACATCAGCATAATTCGCCCCGTAAGTAACGTCTCCCCGCGCATACAGCAAGGCGTAGCGTCCCAGCCAGTAGCGGAATGCAACGGCTAGCATTAAAGCTGCACCCAACCCGTACAAGTGGCGCTGCTGCGATCGAGAAAACCCTAAAAATATCCCTTGACTCAGGCTATTTCCCGACAGCAAATATGTTAAAGCACAAGATACTAAACCGTACAAAAAGACAACTGTTAGCCAGAAGTCTAGCAAATCTAAGATTGGCAAAATAAATACATAAAAGCTAATATTTTGATTAAAAAGAGGGTCGGTTGTGTTAAAATTAGTAGGGTTAAAATATTGCAAAACATTTGTCCAGCGACTGGCGGCAATCAGCCCGATCGCCAAACTCAGAAAAAGGGCGATCGCCCGCAGCCAAAAATCCGGCTTAATTGCCACAGCTAAGATTGCGCCCAGCAGCAAACCCAACTGCCACCAGTGAGAAAATAGCTGCACTGCTATTTGCTGGATTGACTCAATTCCAAACTGCACGGGCGGTGTCGGCAAATTGTCAACTATACCGAAATAGGTGAGGCTGTTTGCAGCTAACAGCCCGCAGTGAATTAGTGTCAAAGTTGCGATCGAACTCAATCCGAATACCGCCAATAGCAGCCAGGAAAAGGTAATTTGGGATTTAGCAACAGGTAATTCGTAATTCTTCCCGGTTTTGTTCGCCCTCAGTGAAGCGAATAGCGCCCCCGCAACCGGCGATTTCATTTCCTCTGCGGGATGTTGCAGGCGGCGGGCTAAAGCCAAATTTCCCATCAAAAAAACAACAGAAATGCCAGTGGGAATTACCCCCAGCAACCCTTGAGTTTTCAGCTTTAACAGAAAAACCTGAAGATATCCAACTTCCTGAAACCAGAGAATTTCTGCCACAATGCGAGAGGCTAACTCCACAACCAGCCATAGGCCCGCAATTAGTAGCATTATTTGATAAATTCGCCTATTAGTCATTAGTCATTAGTTATTAGTCATTAGTTATTGGTGGAACGATAACTGATATCAAGTCCGAGCAATTGCCCATCCCGAACGATGCTTTTGCCGCAAGGGTTGGAGGCATTTTTATTAAGGGTAATTGACCGGACATAATATGACTGCTGCTTTCCTGTCAACTGGCAACTGCTTTCCTGTCAACTGACTAATGACTAATGACCAATGACTAATGACAAACTAGCTGTACTGCTGATTGACATCCACATCCAAATTAAACAGTGTTTGCAAAGTTTGCATCGCTTGCCGGCGCGCCTCAATATCCTGCTGAGCGCGCAACTGTACCATCGGATCGTGCAAAATCTTATTCACAATTCCCCTTGTTAAAGATTCAATCACATCTTGATGTTTCTCGGAAAATTCCGAACCAAGACGCGATAAAGCTTTTTCTAATTCTTGTTCCCGAATCAATTCTATCTTATCCCGCAAACAGCTAATAGTAGGAACAGTTTCCAGACTGCGCCACCAGAGATCGAAAGCCTCTACTTCCTGTTCCAGCAAGCCCTGAGCTTCCATTGCCATTTTGCGGCGACTTTCGTGATTTTGAGCTACCACTGCTTTCAAGTCGTCCACATTAAACGATCGCACATTAGCGAGTTCGTTCGCATCTGAGTCAATGTTGCGCGGTACAGAAATATCCACCAACATCAAAGGGCGATTCGGGTCTAAAACAGCTTCCAATTTAGCTTTATTTAACAGCGGCTCGGTAGCTGCCGTACTGGTGAAAACCAAGTCAGAAGCGGCAATTACCTGCATCATTTCCGAGAGCTGATATAGGTGCAATTCAGCATCTTTAAACTGACCGGCTAACTCCAGCGCGCCCCGCACAGAGCGGTTGACGATCGAAATATGGCTAGCTCCTTTTGAGAGCAAATGCTGCACCAAAAGTCGCGACATTTTGCCAGCACCGATAATCGCAATTTTGCTGCTTGCTAAATGCTGACCCTTCATTTGAGCCAATTCTGCCGCCGCCGAACTGATAGAAACCGCACCAGTACCGATGCTAGTTTCTGTGCGAACTCGCTTCCCTGCTGTGAGAGCTTGCTTGAACAAGCGCTCTAAAATTCTGCCCACACCTTTGTACTGCTGGGCGAGTTTGTGAGTTTGTTTCACCTGAGCCAAAATTTGTCCTTCTCCGAGCACCAAACTGTCGAGGCCAGAAGCCACTCGCATCAAGTGCATCACCGCATCTTCGTGCAGCAAAATAAACAGGTGAGGGCGCAAAGATTGCAAAGGAACTTTACTGCATTCCGAAAGGAACTGAATAACCTCTCGCACACCCGGTTCCGACTCGCTGGTAACAATATAAATCTCTAAGCGGTTGCAAGTGCTAAGGATGGCAACTTCTTGAATGTGGGGGTAGCCTCGCAATTGGGCGATCGCTGCTTCAACTTTCTGTTCTGGAATGCTCAGTTTTTCGCGAACTTCAACCGGCGCTGTTTTGTGGCTGAGACCTATGACTGCAATATTCATATCTGTGATTTGTCACTATTTCTTTCTTAGTTGTTAACAGTCACCTGTTATTAGTTATTAGTTTATCGCTAATTGCTAATCACCGGTGACTGTCAACAGTTAACTGTTAATTGTTAACATTTAACTGTTAACCCTTAACTAATCACTAATTCAATTGCAGAGATTTTGGCTGGTCAAACATATGGATTGTATCCACAAACCGAGCCGTCTTCGACTGAGAAGAAATTACCAAACTTTCAGTGCGAGCGCCGCCGCCAAAGAAGCGAACTCCATCCATCAGCGTTCCGGGAGTAATCCCGCAAGCTGCAAACAGAACTGTTTCTCCCGATGCCAGCTCTTCAGCATTGTAAATCTTGTCTGGGTCTGTGATGCCCATATCTTTCAGGCGGGCGATATTGCTCTCTTTGCTTTCACCGATCAAACCAGTTTTGACAACTGCTGGATCGTAAATTAACTGCCCTTGGAAGTGACCGCCCAAGCAGCGCATTGCTGCTGCGGAAATCACACCTTCGGGTGCAGCGCCAATACCCATAAGTGCGTGGATGTTGGAACCAGAAAACGCGCAAGAAATCGCTGCCGAAACGTCGCCGTCGCTGATCAGCCGAACTCTTGCACCCGCTTGCCGAATTTCATTTATTAAATCTTTGTGTCGGGGGCGATCCATGACCACCACCACCAAATCTTCAATACTGCGGCCTAGACAATCAGAGATAATTTTGAGGTTTTGAGTGGGCGTTTTGCGAATATCTACATGATTCTTAGCAGCGGCAGGAGCAGCCAATTTGTTCATGTAGAAATCCGGTGCCGCAAACAAACCACCTTTTTCCGAGATTGCCAAAACTGCCATGGAACCGTTTTGACCGTAAGCTACCAGGTTAGTACCTTCGCAGGGGTCAACAGCGATGTCAATTTCGATCAATTCATCTAGGTTGCAGAAATCTTTGGCATCCTCGCGGGTGCAAATACCTACTTGTTCACCGATGTAAAGCATGGGTGCGTCATCGCGTTCGCCTTCGCCGATCACGATGCGGCCGCGCATATGAATTTTGTTCATGCGCTCCCGCATGGCTTCTACAGCCACTCTGTCGGCTTCATCTTTTTCGCCTTTGCCCATCAAGCGAGCGGAGGCGATGGCTGCCTGCTCAACTACTTCGATAATCTCTAAACCGATTACATTGTCCACGAACTAGATCCTCCCAACTGCTGATGCGTGCCTTGTGCTCTTTTGCACTCCCAGCCATCAAGTTTATCAGAGGCGGGGATCTGTGCGAGCGCAAGCAGTTGCTTAGTTTGTGTTAACTTTTGCTTCTTTGAGACTGGGGCTGGAAAATCTGGGTTCAACCAGCTCAAAGATCGATCGCCCCAATACTTCATTCTTGCTTGGAGGATCGCACGCTAGCCCCGTCTGAGGGCTAAATCGCGGACTCCAGAGGTTCCGGAAGAGCGATAGGCGGTTTCAGGCAACTTGTCATACCGAGTGCCGTTAAAGGTTTTATGATTAGTTTGCGATCGCACGATTTCTCACCAACCTGGTTGCTAGACCGGATTCATCGTTACTAAACCCAACATTTTGGTAGACACCGGGTTTCTGAGGGTAAGTCCTAATGATGATCACAAATCAAATGGACAGCCCCAAATCGGGACGCACTAGACTTTATAAGCGGAAAGGAATAAAAAATGATGATGAAAGCCCAAGATATTATGACCACAGATGTTGTTACCATTCGCGGTTCGGCAACTGTAGCTGAAGCAGTGGCGATGATGAACGATCTGTGTTTGCGCGCGTTAATTGTGGAACGCCGCCACGAACAAGATGCCTACGGTATTGTGACAGAAACGGATATTGTCTATAAAGTAGCAGCCTACGGAGTAGACCCGAAAAAAGTCCGCGTCTTCGAGATTATGACCAAACCTTGCATTACGGTCAATCCTGACTTGGGCGTGGAATATGTGGCTAGGTTGTTCGCGAATACCCGCATCCGCCGGGCGCCGGTGATTAAGGACGAGCTAGTGGGCATTATTTCGGTCACGGATATCTTGACAAAAAGCGATTTTGTCGAGAAGCCAAAGAGTGTTTTATTTGAGGAACAAATCGAACAGGCGATCGCGGATGCCAGAACTATCTGTGCCGAGAAAGGCGCTACTTCTAGAGAGTGTGCGGTAGCGTGGGATATTGTAGAGGAAATGCAGGCTGAGGCTTCTCACCAGCGATCGATGAAGCTTGAAAAAACGGCTTTTGACGAGTATTGCGAGGAAAATCCCGAAGCTGCTGAAGCGCGGATGTACGAGAGTTAATTTAGTTATTAGTCATTAGCCATTAGTTATTAGTTATCAACTCTTATTTAGGGAGTGATAACTAATAGCTAACAATAGGAAATAGCTTTTTTTCGGCTCGCCTGACGAAAAATAAAAATCTTAAGTGTTTGGCCCTGTCATACAAAACACGTTCAGCTTATTCCCATCAAGATCCCGAAAATATCCCGCATAAAACCCCGGCAACGCGCCTCTTGGTCCCGCAGCTCCTTCATCCTTAGCCCCAAGTTCGATCGCCTTGTTATAAACTAAGTTGACTTTTTCGGGACTGTCAACTTGAAGTGCGATCATTACGCCATTGCCAACACTTGCTCTGTTACCATCAAATGGTTTTGTAATAGCAAGTGCTGGTCCATCGGGAGAAACACTCCATGCGATAAATTGGTCGAATTCCATGAATCGTCGAGCCCCAATTTCAGCAAGCAAAGCATCATAAAACTTTGCTGCACTTTCAATATCGTTGGTACCGAGTGTAACGTATCCGATCATATTTTTTGTCTTCTAACTCATGTTAAGATTAAAAAAATGTTTGAGCCAATAAAAACTGAGTTAAACTGATCCTTAGAAAACTAAAGCTACAGCTCAAACATCATTTTAGATCATAACTCAAACTATCTCGGTTTTGTCCGCTGCAATGATTTATTGCCGATCGCTAATGCATTCGGGACTGTCTCTACTTGGACTGTTGACGATCGCACTTACGGCCTTTGCTTTCATGGCTTCCGAAGCATAGGGCTTTAACAGGGGCAAAACTTCCTGAGCATTTTTAACAGAAGGATCTAGCCACTGTTCCCAATCGCTGTCGGGGAGAATCACTGGCATTCGATCGTGCATCGGCTGCACTGTTTCGTTAGCAGCGGTAGTAATTATACTGCAAGATACAATGTTTTCTTTTTCAGGAGATTCCCAATTTTCCCACAAACCGGCAAAAGCAAAAGGTTCGCCGTCTGCCTTTTGAAAATAGTAAGGCTGTTTGTTCTTTCCCTCCTGTTGCCATTCGTAGAAACCGTCAGCGACTATCAAACATCGCCTGTGCTTGATGGCGCTGCGAAAAGCAGGTTTTTCGGCTACAGTTTCCGATCGCGCATTGATCATCTTGCTGCCCATTTTCATATCTTTTGCCCAGCTTGGAATCAGACCCCAGCGCATAAATTGAAACTGTCGCTGCATTTTTTTTGTTTCAACTGTTACTGTGGCAACTGATTGAGTTGGGGCGATATTGTATCGCGGTTCGATGTCGGGAACTGCCGAAAGTTTGAAGAATTCGGCTATGATTTGACCTGAAGTAGTTAAAGTGTATCGTCCACACATAATTTATAATTGGTATTAACAAAAAGGTAGATTGCAATTTACCGTTGGGCGGGGCGGGTTTTCGAGATTATTGGTGTTAGGCAAAGATGGTTTGTAAAACCCGCCCCTACGAGACATTGCTAAATTGTGGAACATTCGCCGACAACCATTCGGCGCGCAATTTTTCAATAGCTAATTCTTTGAATTTAGCTTCTACTTCAATCCAAGGAGCCTGATAATAGCAATTAGGCATTTCTGTAATTAAATCGCTGTGGCGCGGATCGGCAAAAAATTCTCTGCCATTCGATATGTGCACTAATTGCAATTCAGGAACAGACCAAGTAGTGCGGGCTGCTGCGAGCATTTCGGCAACGCTGGGGTCGTCGTAAGTTTCTAAATGTTCGTGAATGACGTGGTGGTGGGCGTCAAAAACCATTGGTACGCCGGTATCGAGACAAACTTCTAAAATTTCCGAGGAACTGTAAGCGTATTCGTCATTTTCAAAGGTTAAGCGCGATCGAATGGATTCTGGCAAGTCGCGGATGACTGATTTAAGCTGCGAAGGGCGATCGCTCTTGCCGCCGTGAATGTTCATCAGTGCCTGCGGCGATCGGGGCTGTCCCAACATATCTAAAATTAAAGCATGAGCCGCGAGAATTTTAATGCTGTTTTCAACCACCGAAAGCTTGTCGGAACTGAGGACAACAAATTGATCCGGGTGAAGTACCAAACGGATGCCCAAAGACAAAGCGCGATCGCCCGTAGTCCGCAATTCCTCAGTCATGGACTTTAGCACTGCTTCCCCCAAATCTGTATCTGTAAAAGGGAACAGTGCAGAAGTCATCCGGTAGAGCTTAATCTGATTAGCCCAACAGAAGTCGATCGCTTTGCCAAGTCGTTTTAAGTTGTCTGTATAAAGCTCGCGCAATACTGTTTCTTGTTCAGTTTCTGTAAGTTGCAACAGTCGCTTTCGCGTGACAGTGCGAAAGCGAACGGCATCGGACGTTGTAATACAGACTAATCCCAATTCCGGCAATTTTTCCTGTTCCAATACTTTATTAATCTCGCTCATTTATCAATAATTCCTAACTTTAATTTTAGGTTAAATAGTTTTGTAGTAAGGACATTAGTCCTTGGTTTTGAAGCTGTTAGGTAATACTCAACCTGGCGAAAGAGTCCGGCAGAGATTGAAATCCCTGGCGGACTATGGAAGTGCAAGATGTAATTACTACAAACCTGATTTTTATCAAACATCTAATCAACCGCGTTGCAGATAGCATATCGATGCCAATTTAATCGATATAACTATTGCTGTTCTTCGCCAGACTCAGCCTCTTCGTCGGGTCGCGCGGTGGCAACAGGATTTTCCATTGCTTCGTTATGGAACGGATAGCCGGATGTTTCTTGATTTAGCGGGTCAGCGGGTTGGTCGTCAGGGGATGTAATTTGACCGTTAGTGTTGGTATTGGGTTTTGTGGAAGAGCCTTTATGGCTGGCGTGACCGCTGCTCATCTTTTTTTCCTCAATTAGGTTTATGGAACCATTTCTAGCTTAGACTTAGCTGCTGCGGGCGATCGCCTATCTTAAGTCAGAGATCTGCTTGAGTACATCGCACAGCAGAAAGTTTGTATTACTCTGCCATAGATTCGAGCAGACGACCAACTACAGGGTCAATCTGCCAGTAATCCTTACCGTCTTGCTTCTGATTTCCTAAATGCGAGACAAGACTGAGGATCTCCGCCCATCTGAGAGTCTGCTTGACAATTTCAGGCGATACATCATCAAGAACCTCAATTAATTCCTCAACCGCTGCTGCTTCTCCCCATTGGGCCAAAGTTCTCATCACCAGTTTTATTTGAGGTTCGCAACAGTCAAAGCCCATTGAATTAATTAATTTGTCAGAGTTATTAAATTGATTCTTCAGTTCAGCCAAGGAATCTTGCCAGCAATGCGGATTAGCTTGAGAAAATTGATAGAATTTTTGCAGCAGGTTTGGCCAATTCCCTGTAACTGCCGTAATCTTCTTTCTAACTTCTAGTTCGCTGGGTAAATTAACATCTTCCAACCAATGTCGCAGGGCGGCCTCGTGCCAAGGTTTGAGGCTGAAAAATCTCAGTTCCTTAAAGGAATCAAAACCTGTCCAATTATGAATAACTAACTGCCAAGCCTTCTCAGGATATGCGACGAAAACAAGCTGAATAAACGACTTTTCTTTAGTCAATCTTTTGAGTTTCTTAAGTGTGTCATCAACCCAATCCTTACTCCAAAGGGTGGTGGCTGATACAACAACGAGCGTCGTGGTATCTTTCTTGCGACGGTTAATAATTTCTGTCAAACGCTGGCTGAAATCCGATCGATCAGAGAGATTTTCTAAATAGTGAATTTTGCAATCCTTCTTACTAGATGCTGCTTCCATCATAAAAACTCTCAAATCGTCAATTCCTGCCGCTTGGCAGCCAAATATAATAGAGACACCGTACTCCCGGCGCAGCAGCTCTGATTCCTGTTGAACAGTTAAAGGACTCCGCCGGGAATCAGCTTTATTTTTGACAAGAGGAGACCTAAAAGTAGCAGGTTCGTATTCAGGTGGAGCTTTGCGGGGTCTCAGAAGTTCTGCTTCAATTTCTGGCTGCGTACCCATAAGCAAGGCTAAATTAGAACTTCTCAGAGTGAAGTAACCTGCATCGGTTTCTCGTAAAACTCCTAATCCGACCATTTCTTCTAGTAAAGCAAGAATTTCATCTTCCGATGACCTTCCCGCGAATCCCTCAGACCACCAATACAAGACTTGTTCGCGAATCCAAGATACAGAAAACCCATCCTCCATACCTGTTTCATTCTGCTGAGAACCATCAGCAATTGAGTAGGCAATTACTTCGTAGCGCAGATCGAGCCCCAGTGTCAACTTAAAGCGATCGCGAATATTATTGCGAAGGTCTTGACTTTGATAAGCTTCTTCTACATGGCGAGAAGCGATCGCGTAAGGCGGACTAATTTTAGGATCGAAAGTAGGGACATCTGGGTTAGTGATGTGCTTGAGTAACTGCTCGCAATAAAGTTGAATCAAGCTCGGATAATAGTTAGTCTGCCACAGAATGCGCGGGATTAAATCTGGCGATTCAAAACCATAGCCAAGACTAGCCAGCGGACGTTCTACCAAAGCTGTTGCGGCTCGCATTTCACCATTATTCAGCAGAGGTCCAATGCAGATCGGCTTGCCAAAGTGAGCCAGGGGATGGTTTGCTTGTCTAGTGGTTCTCAGAACGTTGTGCAATCCGGCAAAGACCACCTTAAAACGTCGGTTAGTTTCCGTCATTAATTTTCTGAACTCATCACAGCGTGGGAAATCCTCCTTACCATCGGCTTCCAGGAAATTATCTGCCTCATCCAACAACAGCAAAAAGCGTCGCTGATTGTCCGATTCCAGCCAACTTTTAATCCGCTGCAGGCTGCTTTCGCGGACGGAATTGCGCCGGTTGATACCGGGAATTTGCAATTTATCCAATTCTTCGTTTAGTAGATGCCAAATTTCATCTAACTGTTGCTGGCGCCCAATTTTTTTGATATCCAAAAATAGGGCGTTCCTTCCCGCGTCGGTTGCGTGAAAAGTCCGCTGTACATACTTAAGCAAAACCGTTTTACCTAACTGGCGGCCTCCATAAATTAAACAAGAACCTTCAGGATTGATTATAGATTCCCGTTCTCGTACTCGCCCGTAAAACATCTCAGGTGCAACCTCTCCCGCTGCGGTTTTATACGGTTCTAGAAAAGTAAAGGGTAAGGTACAGTCAAACAATACAGGTAAGCGTGTTTTTTGTTCTCCGCAAAGGTAGAGCATCAGCACATCATCTATAACAATGAAAGTGCTCCGACGCTGCCGGCACAAATCAGCCAAATCTCGGCGTTTCTTGACGGTCATTCGCCCAAAATGAAAAACGAAGACTGGCCCTCCCAGAGCAGTTTCTCCAACGGCATTGAGGAGATCCTGTTCGTTCGGTCTATCCCATAGGCAAAGAATGCGGTAATGACCCTTCGTGGCTGAACCATAGGCAGACACAGGACAGCGATTTTGGTCAGATATCGGCTCAGAATTAACGTCAATCCAGGTATATATTCCTAATTTTTTGACGGCAACAGATTTTATATTAAAACCGAGATTGCTGAGAATTTGGTAAGCATCTTTCTCTGTGACTTGATTTCTGCCCTTGACTGCAAACCAAGCATCCAGCATTTCAGCGGCTTTTTTGGCTTGGGGCCCCTGCGGCATCTGGATTTTGGCGATACTTTTGCCTTTGCCAATGTCTGCAGTTAGATTTTGCTTTTTTTGTCGATCGCGATCGCACTCCTCAAGCACTTTTTCGATTGCAGCATACTTATGCTCGAAGAAGTCTTTAAAAGCCTCTCTCTTTTCCTCTGGTTCAGGAAGCGATCGCCCCTTTTTCAGCATATCTATATATTCCTCGGCCGTCAGGATATCGCCTTGCTCCAATACACTGCAAATTCTGGTACGATCGGCATCTGCTATACCTGTTTGCTGAAGACTCTCTAATTCCTCGGATACTCGATCGATTTGTTCCTGGCGCTTGGCGCTAATTCCTTGACCGATCGCCCGAAGCAGCTCAATTTTTTCGGAAAACCGCCTGGTTGTTACCAGAGCATTTTTAATGCTTTCAATCTGTGCTGCATAAGCACTTCTATCTGTTTCTCTTAGTAAACCAAAAGCTACGGCACTTTCGAGCTGTTTGCTAGTAGTCTCGACCTGCTCCTGCAAAATTCCTTGACACTCTTCAATCCGATTATTTCGTAAGTCCTTTAGCTGAGCGATGTCTATTTTTGGTTCGGGGTAGAGTTCGAGGTATTCGATGATTTGTGCCGTAGCCTCGTGATTTCCCACAGCTTTTGAACTACAGAGATAACAGTGCAGATCGAATGCTTGTTGCCAATCCCAAATATCATTTTTGACTAACTCCAAAATTACCTCTATACCCGCTTCAGGAGTAGCGATATCCAGTTCCCAGGCATCGTCGATCGGGAGAGACGGCATTCTTAACAGCTCCGCGTGCAGGATATGTTTTAGGTAAGGTTCTGCGGTAGGCAATTCAGTATCTGGATCGAAGAGATTTCCGATATCTTTGACAGCTTTTCGGGAACAGGCAATACCAGCTAAAATAAACACTGGAGGTTTTGTTTCCTCAAAGGCATCCAATTCTTTAATAACAGTATCTTGAAGCTTCTCAATATCTTCTTTTAACTGTTGGGCTTCTTTCTGAAGATAATTGTCTCTTCGATCTAAGCGCGATTCCTGAATCTCAATCCACTTTCCCACCAAATCAACAGGTTCACGAACGCGATCGCGCAACTGAATCACGGCTTTCCCCATCATGGCATCACGGCGAGTGCGGTGGCGAATTTTACGGTCTGTCTTCTCAATTTCAGAGTCGATCTGGGATTCGTCAGACAATTGATTGACTTTCTGCTTGAGTTCTGAAAGTTTACTCAAATCTTTTTCAAGTACAGGAAATACTAAAGAGTGAATCAGTTCGTCAGGCTTCAACCAATCCTGCCAAACCTTCTTCGCCGGCGGGTAAATCATATCTTTTTTCTGTGCTTGAAACCACCAAGCTTCGATGTTTTGATGCAATTCGTCTAAAGATTTTTGTACGTCTGCTTGGTCTTTGGCTTTCTTGATGGCTTTGAGATCCAGCGCCCGCTGACCATCGCCGTGTTTGGCGATAATTTGGCAATAATCGTACAGTTTTGCAAGTCCAGCTTTACCGAAATGAAGCTGCTGGAGAAGGTGCTTCGCACCAGTATTTGGCGCTAGTAAAGACGGTCGCATTGCTGCTGCGGCCAAGAGCAAGCTTGCAGCTTGATTCCATTCACTTTTGTCTGGTAATGAATAGCTGGCGGTGTAACTGGTGAAGTCATCTTTAAGCAGATTTGCAAGTTTTCCATATCCTACGTCATAGCGCAGGTTTTGTCCTAGCAATACTGCTCGAATTAACTGCGGTGGCAGGTGCGGTTCAAAGTTGGAGTATTGTTTTTCAAAGCAGCGAGCTAAATGAAATGCAAGGCTGAGTTTTTGTTCAAAAATCAGTCGCCAAACTAAGTCGCGCAAAACTGCTGGGCGTTCTCGATCGGGGTCGTCCAAGATGGATTGAGCGATTTGTTGAGCGGTATCATTGGGCGAGAAGCTGTAGAGAGACTGTTTTTCTTCTTGTTTTTTATTTCCCGGCTTGTCAACTTCTTTTCCTTGCTTATTTTCCGAATTTTGATGATTTATCTGAGTTGCGATAGGGGCTTCTGTTGGTGGAATATCTGGGATATTTTCAGTGGTTGGCTGCGCGATCGCATCCTCTGTCAATACCGCGTTCAACTCTGCTGCGGGTGGTGGTTCGACAATAAGCACAGTTTCTGATTCCGGCTCATCAACTAAGAAAGTTTTCTCTAACTTATTGTTAGTAAAAACAGCAGGCATATCTGGTATTGCTTCGGTCTGGATCGTCAATTCTCGTCTGACTGCTGCCATCGCCAAAGGAATTCCAAATGATGCAGCTACGGCATTCTGTAAGGAAAATAAACGCTCGTAATCTGCTGCGTCCAATTCTGCAATTAGTGCTAGCAGTTTGCAGAATGGATGATTGCCGTCAGCCAAGAGTTGGGTGTCGGGATGCAAGTCAGACTCCTGCGATTCGGAGATGGCGCGTTGAAGTTCGCGGGCTTTTTCCTGACATTCCAATAATGACTGAAAATTGCTCTCTACTCGATGGGCGATCGCTAAAATTCGTTCCAGAACCCTCAAAGCAGAGTCGCGGACAAGAGCGATCGCACTTTTTTGCTTCTCGGCAAAATCAACACGCTCAAGTACAGACTTGATATCTGCCAAAGAACCAATTTCCTCAGTTGTAAGCATTGGCGATACTGCCAAATATTCAGCCATTTCTAGCACCTTGTCGCGAAGCTGAATAAACTTTTTATGGGACTCATCAAGTTCTTGAATCAGCTTTTGAGATATAGGTCTACCAGGGTTTAGCAATCTTCGACTCGCCTCTGACAGCCGTTTCTCTAATTGGGAAAAAACATCTTCTAGTGCGGTAAGTTGTTTGAGTAAGTCGGCTGAATTTTGTTTCATCGGTTTAATCGCTTCATTCAAGTCATTTTCGTCCCGTTCGGCAATGTGGAAATTATGCTCGTTCAAATTTGCATAAGTGAGATTGTTTTCATTTTTATCGGCACTCGACAGGTAAGTCTGAGCCAACTTTGTTTGTTCTCTATTTGATTCTTCTATGAAATTGTGAAAAGAAATTAATGGTTCAGTCATATTAGCTGTATCAAGTATTTTATCACGAACAGGCTCCTGTAAGAAAGTGTCGCAATGGCTGCGAGCCAAGTTTTCTGAGATGTTGAACTGTCTGGGCTGCATCGGTTGGGCGATCGGTTTTTTTGTCTCAATTTGATAAATTGGTGTAGGGCGAATATAATCTTTTAAAATGCTGTTGCGGTTGGGATGGCGCAATCTTAGTAAAGCCTTACCCTCAATTTGCCGAATCCGCTCGCGGGTAAGATTAAATATATTGCCGATTTCCTGTAGACTTTTCTCGCGGCCATCATCCAATCCGAATCGCATCCGAATAATGTCACGTTGTCGAGGGCCCAGAGTATCTAAAACGCTTTCTAAATCTTCTGCGAACAAATTTTTAGATGCTTGTTCTTCTGGTGTTTCTCCATCGAATTCAATCAACTCTCCCAATGTACAGTCTTCATAATCACCCATTTTAGTATCTAAGGAAATGATAGATTTAGCAGATGTAATAACCAATCGCAATTTGGCAATTGTTATCTCCATTTTAGTAGCGATTTCTTCTTCGGTAGGCTTGCGACTGATTTCTTCAGAAAGCTGTTTGGTAGTTTTCTTAATCTGCGAAATAGTTTCATAAACGTGAACTGGCAGGCGGATAGTCCGCGATAGATCGGCAATCGCCCGCGTAATTTCCTGACGAATCCACCAATATGCGTAGGTGGAAAACCTGTAGCCCTTCGTGCAATCAAACTTTTCTACAGCCCTGATTAAACCCAGATTTCCCTCCTGAATCAAGTCTAAGAAATCCACCCCTCGATTTTGATATTTTTTAGCGATAGAGACTACCAGCCGCAAGTTAGACTCTATCATTTTGTCTTTCGCTTTTCGGCTGCCCTCTAATTCTAACTCAGCAATTTTACGAGCTAGTTCAATCTCTTCCTCAGCCTCGATCATGGGAATTCGACCGATTTCTTGCAGGTAAGCGCGAAGTGAATCTGACGGTATACGGTCTTCTTTAAATTTGATGCTGTCAGGAATGGTTTTATGCCAAGCTTCGTGAAATTCGTCAAAGTTACTAAAGCCGTGATTTTTATGCAACTGTGCCAAGAAAATCTCGAAGAGCATTCTTAAATGAGAGTTGGTCGGACTGGCGAATGGGATATCTTTAATATGTTTGACTTTTCCTAATACATCTTCACATTCATTGCGTTTGTGCTGGCGGCGGTTGATAATGGATAAAGTCAGAGTTTCTCCATGCTGAAAAAGAACGATCGCGGGCATCCGTAAAATTTTATTAATCTCGCGGACAATCCCGTCAAGTTGTTCGATAGTGTACGCACTCCTCCGCAGTGCGATCGCGAAAAACAAGTAGGAAGTAAAAAAGGCACTCTCACCACTGCTAGTATCAAATTCGACAAACTGGTCATTATCTGCAATTTCTGTCCCGGTAAATTGGAAGAGAAAATCAACCGACAGCCATTCGTTTAAAAGAGCTTTTTGGGAGTTGAGCTTTTGATCTATGTCAAAAGTCGCAATAAAGTTATCCGAAGTATTGGGATAAAATTGACTCGTTCTGTCACTGCGGTAGCCAAGAGCAAAGAACAAATTACGGGCGTTATCGGCAAGTTTTCCGTTGGCAAAACTCTTTAAAGCTTGATTAATAGATGCTTTGGCTTGTTGTTCGCTGACGCTCATTTAATCACCAGCCAGGTGATCAGTTCAAAATCTGTTGTTGCTTTAACCTGATGCGGTTGTTCAACCAATACTGCACGGCGGCTAGACAGAAGGTTGCCGATGAGCCGCTTGTTGTAAATACCTGCAATTGAATCAACGGCCTCCTTCAGCAAATCGTTATACAAACTCATATCAGATCCGTTATTAGTTTGTCGATCGAACAAGTTGCACAACTCTTCATAGGGAACAGTACACCCCGCGCACAGCAACTGATATATTTCAAGTATTTGTTTGGGTTGAGCAAAAGTTAATCGCACTTCCTTATTTTCTCGAACGTAAACTAAAAAGTATGGCTGCAGCGGGTTAACGGTTTTATTATCAAGACAATCGCCTTTCTGTTTTAGGCAAAAAATTACGCCGGGAGAAATTATCGGATCCTCCGAGTTAGTTGGAACTACTGCATAGAGTCCTAAAGGGGCATCTTGGAGTAGTTTGCGGTTGCTCTCAATGTATTTGGCTAGTTCCATTCGGAAATCATCGAGAGTGAATTCCGTTAGGGCTACAGTCTCGGTGAAATCTTCGAGATCCAGCACCTCATCTTTCAATCGGAGCAACTGCTTGTCGCGGTATTTCAAATCACTCTCAATCACTTCTTGAATTTCCTTTACCTCCAGCAGGTTATCTTCAAATGTACCAGCCATGTCTGCTAAAGCCATCCGTGCTTCTACTCGATTTTTCAGATTGATGTATTGATCCAAGTCCTCTGTCGGCCAAAAATTAATTAATTGTACGGTATGGTTGGGGCTGCCAATGCGATCGCACCTACCGAACCGCTGGATAATTCGGACTGGGTTCCAGTGTATGTCGTAGTTAATCAGATAATCACAATCTTGTAAATTTTGCCCTTCTGAAATACAATCTGTGGCAATTAATAAATCAATCTCGCCGTCTTGCTGCATAGATGGAATTTGGGCGCGTTTCTTGGCGAAAGGTGAAAAATTTGTCAGGATGTGATTGAACTCGTTTTTGCCAAAGGTAGTCTTATTTGCCGCCGATCCGCCAGTCACCAAAGCTAAGTTAATTTTCAATTCTCCTCTTGCCCATTCCCGCAATCCTTCGTAGAGATAGACAGCCGTATCTGCAAAGGCAGTAAAGACTAAAACCTTGCGATTTGGTTTGCCATGCTTGTTAGTTGTAGGATGCTTGACTTTCTCGGCGATCAGTGCTTTTAAATCAGCCAGCTTGGCATCGCGTTCAACAGAAATGCTTTGGGCAGAATTGTAAATTTTTTTAAGCTGTTCCTTGTCGCGTTTCAGGTCTTTTAACCAGGTTTCGACATCGAGGTGCGCCATTTGAAATATCAGCTTCTGACCTACTTGCATGGCATCTTGCAACTCTTCATCGTCCAAGTCTTCAATCATCCAATCGCTGAAAGTTACTGTCGGGTTAGCGTCGCGAGATTGCTGCAATTGCTTAAATTTTTTAATTTTTGTCTCTAGAGCTTCAGTTTTGTTAATCGTGCGCTCCATTGTCAGCCCAAAGGAATGGATGGAGCTTTCTAAGCGTTTAAGAAAATTGACTTTCATCATGCCGATCAAACAGCGTTCGCGATCGCTCTGTCTGAAATTTCGCACTCTTTTATTTTCATACACCGAACGGTATGGCGGCAGGACATATTTTGAAGGGTTGAATAGCGAGAGTTGATATTTAGAAATTTCGCTGTTAAGCTGTTCGTAGGACATGAACTCACCCTTTAGGTCAATCTCAGGAAATACCGAGATGGGTTTGAGCCGTTCTGGAAAGCCGCCTAATTGAGCGATCGCATCTTTGTAGTATTTTTGAATGTGCTTGCGCGATCGGGCGATCGTCAATTCGTCAAGCAGTTTGAAAAAAGCAGAACTAAGTTCTTCCAGCAGTTCGCTAGTTTTGCGATCGCGACTTTTCTTGGCCCACTTGGTAAATTTCCCCTGAGCATCAGCTAGTGTATCGCGCAGACTGGCAATTCCCAGCGATTCCCCAAACGCAGCGTCGCCACCTTCTGTTATAAAATAAAGTTGATTCCGCAAATCCTTTAAATCATTGTTAACCGGAGTTGCTGATAAGAGTAGCACCTTAGTTTTGACACCGCTCTTGATAATGTCATCCATCAGCCTTTCGTAACGGCTCTTTCTAATTAGATTGCCAAATTCGTCCCGTTTACTCTTGATGTTGTTGCGAAAATTGTGGGATTCGTCAATAACAACCAAGTCATAGTTGCCCCAATTAATCGTTTCTAAATTAATGTCCCCAGAACAACCGGAATCGCGACTCAGGTCTGTGTGACATAGGACTGTATAGCTAAAGCGGTCTTTAATAAAAGGATTGATATCGCTATTGTTCTGTGCTAGATATACAGTCCAATTCTCGCGGAGTTTTTTGGGACACAGAACCAAAACTTTTTCATTGCGAAGTTCAAAATATTTAATAACCCCTAGAGCTTCAAATGTTTTACCTAAACCAACACTGTCAGCAATAATACACCCGTTATATCGTCGGATTTTATTGAGGGCTGCCTTAACTCCGTCTTTCTGAAATTCAAATAGAGATTTCCAGGTTTCTGTATCAAATAGGTGTAGCTGTTCGCTGAGAATATCGCTTTTTTCTAGGTCATCTAGAAAAGTCTCGAAGATATGAAACAGAGTTTTGTAGTAGATAAACTCAGGAGTATTATTCTGGTAAAGTTGCTCTAGGTACAGCAGCACATCTTGTTTGACATCTTCGATCAGTTCGGCATCATTCCAGAGTTCATCAAACCAAGCTTTAAGGTCGCGGGTATCGCGTTTACTATCTACTTCTAGATTGAGTTCAATATTGTTATATTTCGTACCTAATCCCAGTCCCCGCACGGTAAAATTAGAACTGCCCATAATAGCATTTTCAGTTCCGTTATGAGCAATGTGATACATTTTGCCGTGCAGTAAATTAGATTGCTTTACCGACCGTATCTGTACTTTTTTTTCAATCCATTCTGCACATTCTTTCGCAACCCGCTTTTGCTGCAACCGATTCTGTAGCTGCAAGCCCTGATCCTCAATTTGGAACGCCTTTTTATCGGTTTTACTGGGGTCAAGGGACTTGATGAAGCGCGGTTCGCCAAACAGAAATTTCAAGCTTTTAATACATAGAAGTTGTTGCTTCAAAGCATCAAAAGCATAAATTGTAAAGTAAGCAGAAACAATTGACAAGGTTGAGTTTTCCTCGACCTTGGCTTTCAAAAAATCGCCCACAGTGCCGCGGTGGCGGTTGTCTCTAATTGCCGACTTTGGGAGAGAAGCATCATGCTGTGACATAGCCTACCTTTATGCGGTTGTTGCACTAGGCTATATTCTACATCTTCCACCCTTCTCAAGAACAGGCAAGATGCCTGTTCCACAACACATACCGATATTGTACAATCAACTCCGCAAACGGCCCGATCGCAGAATGCTAATAATTAACCAAAAACCCAAAAAACTCGCCGCCCCAAACAAACCAGTGCTCAGAAAAGATAGCTGAGAAGTTTGTGCGTTAGAAGAAATAATTGCCGCCCCCACAATCAGCGAACCCACCACAATACTAAAAGAAAGTCGGTTCGCAGAATCCCCCAGAGTGCGGCGTAGCGGATCGAGTTCTTTTAGTGTCAAGTTCCACTTCAAAGTTTCCGAAGTAACCCGGTCTAAAAGCACTTCCACCTGTCGCGGAGATTGCAAAGATAAGCTTTTGAGATCGAGGGCAGTTCTTAGCAGAGCTTGGATCGGATCATCTCCTAATAACTGACGCCGAAACATATCAGTCATCAGCGGTTTGACCTGCTCTACAATATTAAATCTGGGATTAAAAGAGCGCGCCAGTCCCTCCAAATTAGCAAGAGTTTTTGCATATAAACCGAGATTGCTGGGAAGTCGAATTTTATTTTTGCGAGTGATTTCCAGCACCTCATAAAAAATTTCCGACAAGTTCATTTGTGACAAGCTCACATTGTAATACTTGCGGAGCATTCGAGCTAAATCGTTCTCTAGATTAACTAAACTTGTCGGCTGAGCAAATTCTGCCATTTCTAAAGTTAATTGAGCGCAGCGCTGAGCGTCCAAATCGACAATTGCCAGCAACATTTCTGTCAAATTCTGCTGAGTGCGCGGGTCTAATCTGCCGACCATGCCGCAGTCCAGTAAAGCTATCCGGCCGTCTTTGAGATAAAATAAATTGCCGGGATGCGGGTCTGCGTGAAAGAATCCGTCGATGTACAACTGCTGGAAGAAAACACGGCAAAGCAGCGTTGTAATTTCTTCGCGTTCGGCGTTTATATCTCCTTTTTGGCGAATTCCTTGCAAATCGCCTAACAAAATCGGTACTCCGTTTAGCCACTCCATTACTAAGAGTTTTTTTGTGGTTAACTCCCAGTTAATTTCTGGCAACACAACTTGTGTGGGGTCAAACCATTTACTTTTAGATAAATTGCGGCGCAGTTCGTCTGTGTAGCTGGCTTCTTGAATGAAGTCTAATTCTGCACGCAGGGCGATCGCAAATTCTTCTGCTAACGCGACAATATCGTATTGTTGACCGAAGTCTGTGAGCATGACAAGTTCTGCCAAACCTCGCAGTACGGCGATGTCTTGTTCGATGACAATCTCAATACCGGGGCGCTGAACTTTGAGGGCGACTTCGCGGCCGTCTTTTAAAGTAGCTTTGTGGGTTTGGGCGATCGAACCTGCGGCGACAGCTTGAGTGTTAAATTTGGCGAAGGTATCTTCGAGAGATTGTGTGAGTTCCTGGCGGACGATTGCTTCTACTTGCGACCACGGTACGGGCGGCACTTCCGCTTGTAGCGTGGAGAGAGTTTCGATGTAGCTGGCCGGCAAAAGGTCGGGACGGGTGCTCAGCAATTGTCCCAATTTGACAAAAACTGGGCCTAATTCGACGAGGATGTTGCGGAGAACTGCTGGAGTTGGGAGACTGGGTGCGTCGGTTTTGCGGCCGGTTAGGAGGCTTTTCATGTAGTCCCAACCGTTGCGGAAGACGACCTCTAGAATTTCTCCTTTGCGAGAAGTGTTTTGAACTAGGCTAAACAAGGGGCCTCCGGGTCGATCGGGTTTAAGGGCTATATAACTACTAGGATAGCGCTGTTAACCAAGCTGACGAGTGTCTTGAGGAATAACTTGGGGGAAATAGTGGGAATGGGCGAAGGGGGAGAGGGCAGAAGTTCGTAGTAAGGACTTTAAACATTTCGGTAAGAAAGGACTTTAGTCCTTACTACAAAAAAAACTTCCGGGACTTTCGCTACACGTATTTTGTTGTGTTTGTCCTCACAGCAAATCTTTCAATTTCTCATCTTCTCCTAACACTTTGATTACCTGTTTAATTTCCTGCGTCCTGTCCTTTTTCACAATCAAAGTCACATTGCCATCTCTGACAACTACGACATCTTCTAAACCAATGGTGACGATGACTTCATTCTCATCTGCGGCATAAAAAATGCCGCCCTTGGTATCAATTCCCACGTGTTTTGCTAACTCGACATTCGGCTTATCTCCTTGCAGCAAACGCCCGATCGCATTCCAATCTCCCAAATCGTCCCAACTAAAGCCTACGGGCAGAACACAAGCTTTTTGCGTCTTCTCCATCAAAGCGTAATCGATGCTAATTTTTGGTAATTCCGAGTAAGCCTGCGCCCCTTTTGCTTCCAAAGCTGCCATCATTTCCGGTACATGATTTCGCAATTCTGTCAAGACTGTGCCAACTCGAAATACAAAAATGCCGCCGTTCCAGCTAAACTTGCCGCTGGCTACAAACTCTTCAGCAGTTGTGCGATCGGGCTTTTCGGTAAACCGGGCTACCCGATAGGCCGGAAAACCCGCAAAACTGCCAATTTCCTCGCCTTGTTCGATGTAGCCGTAGCCGGTGGAAGCATAACTCGGTTTTACTCCCAAAGTGGCGATCGCATCCTGATTTCTCGCCAACTCGGCAGCCGCCTCCAAAGTCTTGATAAACTCCTGTGGTTCCCCAATCCAGTGATCCGCCGGGAAAAAACCCACCACCGCATCCTCACCGTAACGCTTGGCAGTTTCTATAGCAGTCCAAGCCACGGCTGGCGCAGTATCCCGGCCCTCCGGTTCCGCCAGCAAATTCTCAGGAGGTAAAAGCGGCAATTGTTCCCGGACTCCCGCAGCCAACATTTCCGACGTTACCACCCACAAATCGTCCCAACCGTTACCTAATTCCAAAAGTCTTTCCGCAGTAGCCTGCAGCAAACTCTTGCCACTACCGTCGAGACTCAAAAACTGCTTGGGGCGCTGCTTGCGACTCAGCGGCCAAAAACGTTCGCCTTTACCGCCGGCGAGAATTACGGGAATTAAGGTTTTGGTCATGGTTTGAAGTTTAAGGGTTCTGATCTATTTTGCTCGACAGCTTATAATTATGAAGAGAATTGTAGCTGTCTGCGGGTTTTAGGGACGAGCTATATTTTTTTTTGGGAAAATTGCGTCTGTTGCTGGGTGTAAAATTCGAGGGGTTAATTTTGTCGGCTGTAATCCAATTTCTGTAAGGGTTTGAGGCCGGTTCCTGGGGAAAACGGCAGACGCAATTGCTGAAGCCTTTATCTGATAAGGGTTTGAGGGGGAAAGTCTAAGTAGAGTATTGACAAGCCGGAGGCTGAAATGGTATTTTTGCTCCACTTCAATTTGATTTCTTAATAATTCACAAGAGTAGAACCCAAGGCTACAGTTATCTCAAAAGAAGTGGGAAAACACACCGTCCAAATGGATGAACTATGGTATGAAAGTAGACAACAAAGGGAATAAACAATGGGTTTGGTTAGTGATGGATGCCAAGACTCGGGAAGTGAGCGGATGTCATAAGTAGTTAAGCAAAATTAATTACATAATTATCTCCAAATTCTTTAAGAATTCTTTCTACAGATGAAACAAGAGATTGCCAGCTAGAGTAGGCATCTATTTCGAGCCATGGATATTTGATAAACCGCCACAAAATCTCAATTAAATTCAATTCAGGTGAATAAGCAGGCAATTCAAATATAGTTAAACCGCGTTCTTTCCATTCTTCAAGTTTATCGAAAATGGCATTGCTAGTATGAATAGAAGCTTGATCGACCACAATAAATGTTGGCCGCTCCACCACAGCAAAGAAAGTATCTATGCAGGCTATGATTACATCAGAATTAATAGTCTGCTCTGAAACATAAGCATGAAGCGTGTTTTGCCGATTCATGATTCCCAAGACATTTAAACGCTTACTCCCTTCCCGCCAGAAGATTATAGAGATCACCACCATTCTATTACTAATCCAGCCATCTTTTTTTAACCGCAGAGACCCAGAGAGCGCAGAGGGCATAGATAAAATATTAATCTATAGTCTAAGAGTGGGAAGGGAGTAGTTCTACGACTATCAATTGACAAATATTCACCAATATCTTACCATCCATAAGGGACACAAGGGATGTCACAAAATCCGGATTCATCCAAATAGTATAAATCAATTTTTTTCTCATCTTCTAGGTGTTTTAATTCTGGCCATTTTTCTGTTTTTTCTTTATATTCTATGGAGTCTGGCTTACCGCCAACACCTCGACGCATCCTATGCCAACTCATACAAAGTTTTTTAAGTATTCTCTTAATAGTTTCCGTACTGATATTAATATCCCATTCTTGTTTAATATTTTGCATTACTTGCTTTAATTGTCTTGGCTCCAATTTTAGCCAGTCTCTAATTTGAGCTGATTGTGCGGAATCAAAAGTTTTTTTTCTGCCTCTACCTGGTTTATTGTATAATCCGAGCATTCCCTCATATTCCCATCGATTCAACCAGTTATACATAGTCTTATAACTAACTTGAAAAAATTTCATCAAGTTTTCATTGTTGACACCTTGTGAAACTAAGATCAAAAAATGCGATATTTGGCGCACTTGATGATGTCTGCTTTCGCGATAAATTCGGTTCAGAATTTCAAGGAAAGTGGATTAATCTCTCGAAGTAAAAACATATAAAACCTATTTAAATACAACTTAATACTTTAGTATATCATATTAGTTATTTATGTAATTAATTTTGTTTAACTACTTAATGCGAAGCCTTGATGCTGAACTTTTCTTTAATAAACCGGATATAAAGGTGCTTGAAAGCCGACTTCACCACGCGGGGCATACCAAAGTCGATCGGCATCATGCTTTCCGGCAACTTCCAATCCAAAACCTTGAGATTTTCCGGCTGCAAAAGCGGAAAATCTATCGCCTCTAAATTCGAGCACAGTCCCAATCTCATCGCCGCAGCTACAGTCGGAACCGCCGCCGGATCAGCATTAATAATTTCAACTAAAGTTCTGTCCAAAGCAAACACATCATCAGACGCGGCCAAAATTCCCAAAAACTTCGGTTCGCCGCCGCTTGGCCCGTTACCTTCGTGGCCGATAATGCCATCCAAAATTGTCAAATTTGGGTTAATTGCCCGGGCAGTTTCTACCAGCATTTCACCGAATCTGGCGCTATCCTTGCCAGCTTCCATGTGCCACCAAGCCTTCATTTTGCCGGGGACGCAGCCGAACAAATTTTTCACGCCCATTGTCACCGTTAATTGAACATGAGATTTTAGTTTGGGCAAATTAATAACTACATCCGCTTCCATTGCTTCTTTGCAAATTCGCAGATGATTGAAATCTTCGCTGACTGTTTCATAGCGTTTTCCTTGAAACTCAACTACTGGCAAATTCAGTTCTTCCAACAGCGGCAAATAACCGTTGGCTTTGGCTACACCCATTGCGCTGCCAAAAGCGGGACTATCACCTAAAAACGGTTTCCCTCCCGCTTCAATGACCATCTTAGCCACGCAGTAAACTAATTCTGGGCGGGTGACGCATTCTTTTGTAGGGCGAGAACCTGTGAGGAGATTGGGTTTGAGTAAAACCCGATCGCCCGATTTGACAAAAGCCGAGATTCCGCCCAAGGGTGCGAGCAAACTTTCTAAAGATGCTTGCAAGATTTGGCGATCGTATGAATTGGCACGAATTAAACTAACAGCAGACATAATTAATTGTGAATTAATGTGTAATTGGTAATTGGTAATTGGTAATTTCTCCTCGCTATTAATTGTCAGCGATTCCCATTACCCATTACCATTACCGCTAACTAGCAACTCGGTTTAAGTATCCATCGGCAATCTGCCAACAGCAGCCCGCTGCATGGTACTAACTCGCAGCGAGTTAGAGAAGATTCCTTGACCTTGAAGTGCCGGGATAGCAGGTTTTACTTCTACTTTTACCAACCGGGCAGTGCAGATAAAAACCGTTTGATCGGCTAAATGGAAAGTCAACCAAGGTTGATTTAACAAATTCAGCACTTCCTCTTGGAATTCTTGTGCAGGCATCGGAATAGTAAAGGTTTCTGTGTGACCTTCCACATAATGAAACGTCACTTGAGTCGTGTTCTCTTTATCTTGAGTTAATTTGGAAAAGGAACCTGCACGCATAAATTTTGCTCCAAAATTTTAAACTATAAAAAAATTCAGAATTAAATATCAAAAAATTTAATTTTGAATTGTTTAACTTTAACCTGTGGCCATCAAGCAGAACTCAGAAGGCAGAAAGCCGAATTAAATCGAGTTCAGCCTTCTAGTATCTAGTTGATACTTGCGATCGGCTAAGCGTTAGCAGAAGATGTTGGCATCGCACTCATTTTTTCTAAATCTAGAACTTTTGCCAAGTCTTCTGCACTCATTAAACCCCTTTCTAGCACAATTTGCCGCAAAGATTTGCCCGTTTCTAGAGATTCTTTAGCGACAGCGGCGGCGTTGAGATAGCCGATGTGGGTGTTGAGGGCGGTAACGAGGGCGAGACTACCTTCTGCGTAAGCAAGACACCGATCGCCCTTAGCTTCAATTTTTTCGAGGCATTTGGTGCTCAGGGCGCTGATGGTATTGCCTAAAATTTCGATGCTGTGAATCAGATTGTAGGCGATGAGGGGCATCATCACGTTCAATTCTAATTGTCCTGCTTGGGCGGCCAGGGCGATCGCGCTATCGTAACCCATAACTTGAAAACAAACCATCGATGTCATTTCTGCCATCACAGGATTATATTTTCCCGGCATAATTGACGAACCAGGTTGCACAGGAGGCAGTTGAATTTCTTTCAAACCCGTTTTCGGCCCTGAGTCCATCAAACGCAAGTCGTGGGACATTTTAACGCAATCCTGAGCGAGATTTCGCAGTGCACCGGACACATTTACAAACGGTGCCATACTCTGCATAGCTGCCATTAAATGCCTTGCTGGTTTCAGGGGTTGGTCGATTAATTCTGAGAGAATTTCAGCAACTTTTTGACAGTATTCAGGGTGAGTATTTAAGCCTGTTCCTGCCGCACTTCCCCCCAATCCCAGGGATGTCAAATCATCGGATGCCCTGTCAATTCTCAAAGTATGTTCTCTGAGAATTTGCGCCCAAGCGCCGAAGGTATCGCCGAGTCGAACCGGTACGGCATCTTGCATATGAGTGCGGCCGGATTTAACAATATTTTTGAATTCTTCTGCCTTGTTTTCTAGGGCGAATACGGCCTCCGACAATGCTGGAAAAAGAGTTTTTTCTAACGCCAACAATCCGCCGATCCGAATCGCCGTCGGAATCACATCATTTGTTGATTGACCGTAGTTTACGTGGTCGTTAGGACTAACGCGCTTGTAGTTGCCTTTTTCCTCGCCCATAATTTCCAAAGCGCGATTTGAAAGAACTTCATTAACATTCATGTGGTGAGAAGTTCCGGCGCCAGCTTGATAGACATCAACTACAAATTGATCGCGCAATTTGCCAGCTAGGATTTCATCTGCTGCTTGGACAATGGCTTGACTAATGTCTTCGGGAATGCAGCCGAGTTCGCCATTGGCGAGCGCAGTAGCTTTCTTAATTAATACACAAGCATCAACGTAAGTTGATAAAGGCTTAATGCCACTGATCGGGAAATTTTCAATAGCCCTTAGAGTTTGGATGCCATAATAGACATTAGATGGGATTTGTTTGTCTCCCATAGAGTCGCTTTCGGTGCGGTAGCTGATGGTTGGGTGTTCGCTCATATCGCTTTGTTTGTGATGATTGGGAATTGGGATTTTTTTTAACGCTGCTGACTGTCACTGCTGTTTTACCTAACCGGCGGACTCAGTAACATACAAGTCACGATTGTAAATAATTATCTCACACTCCGAGTTAAATCTCAAAGCTAAAATTTTCAATTAATATTACTTCCCTAAACCTGTGCAAGAGTAGTTGTGTAATTTCGACTTTGTTAGATAGCGTACTTCTGTACTTTATTAGAGACAATTTGCGTGTTTAACAATAAATATCAAACCCTACTGCGGAATTTTGTTACAAAAATTCAAGTTAGAATTTTCTGAAAGTTGTTATATTTGGTAGCACAAACAATTTTGCAACAGGCGAATTGCCAAAAATTATGCCGCGTTACCCAACCATAGATGATGTTCCTACCCTCCAAGAGGCACTGGAAGGAATAATTGTTGAAGATTTAAAAAAGCTGAATGCACTGTTGTCGGGCGATCGTAAATTAACCCGCAAAGCTGACCTGGTTGCTGGGATTAAACAGCAAATGCAGGGAGAAAAACTTAAGCAAGTTTGGGCGCAATTAGACGACCTGCAAAAAGCGGCCGTAGCGGAAGTTATACATGGGTCAGGTGGTGGCTATGATGCCGATGTATTTATGGCGAAATACGGACAACAACCAGACTGGGGAAAGAGCGATCGCTATGGATATAACCGAGAACCCTCCCTACTATGCTTGTTCTTCTACGGCACTGTGATACCCTACGATCTTGAACAAAAATTGCTGAAGTTTGTGCCAAAACCTCAAGCAACTCCCTTAAATGTGGTTGGCGATGTACTGCCAGATAATTTTATTATTCGTGTAGAAAAACATAACTTTCGTACATCTCAAAGAGAGGTATCCGAGTACGAAGTTCCTTTGACAACTTGTGAAATGGAACGGGCAGCCCCAAAGGATTTGGAAGCAGTTTTGCGTCTGATTCAGTCGGGCAAAGTTGCCGTTAGTGAGAAAACCGCATTACCTGGTGCCACAACTCTCAAAGCGATCGCCGCCGTATTGCAAGGGGGTGATTTTTATAACGACGAACAGCGCCAAGCTACCGTGGAAAAGGGCGATATATTCTACGAGGTTGGTAACATCAAATCCTTTGCTTGGGCCGCGATCGCCCAAGGGAGCAAATTCGCCGAACTATCGGGCAAAAAGCTAGTTTTGACCAAAGCGGGACAGAAAGCTTTGCAAGAATCACCTGCCAAAGGATTACAGACAGCATGGAAGCGCTGGTTAAAAACAAACTCTTTTGATGAATTTCGCCGCATTGATGCGATTAAAGGACAAACCGGCAAGGGCGCGCGCGGCATGACAGCGGTGGCGGGGCGGAGAGAGGCGATCGCCTCAATTCTAGCAGAATGTCCTGTCGGTAAATGGGTTCTGTTTAGCGAATTTAGCAGGTATATGTTGGCAACGGGCAATCGGTTTGAAGTAACGCGCGATCCCGACAATCTCTACATTTCTGAATTTGGGTATGGTAACTTAGGATATTCGGGCAGTCACGATTGGCATATTCTGCAAGAAAGATATATGCGCTGCCTGTTGTTTGAGTATGTTGCTACCCTGGGAATAATTGATGTTGCCTATGCCGATCCGTCCCTCGTACCCAGCGATTTTGACGATCTTTGGGGTACGGACGATTTGAGATTTCTCAGCCGCTACGACGGCTTAATCTCTTTTCGCCTGACAGCTTTGGGGGCTTACTGTTTGGGATTGACTCAGAATTACACCCCGCCAGCAATTGAGTTCCGTCAAACACTCCGCGTACTGCCCAATTTAGATATTGTTGTAGCAGGAGAAGGCATCGCGACATCAGATGCGATCGTCCTCGATCTCTATGCTAAAAAAGTTTCAGATGTCGTCTGGCAACTCGATCGACAAAAGCTATTTACCGCCATTGAAGCCGGATACCCGCTAGCAGAATTTAAAGAAGTTTTAGAGACAAGAAGTATCGAACCGCTACCCGAAACGGTACAGCAATTTCTGACGGATGTTACAGAACGAGCGAATAGTTTGCAAGATGTAGGAACAGTCAAGTTAATCGAATGTACAAACGCCCATTTAGCTGTGTTGATTGCCAATGATTCCCGTACCAAAAAATTCTGTCAGCTAGCGGGCGATCGCACTTTAGCAGTTCCATTATCCCAGGAAACTATATTTCGCAACGCCCTGCGACAAGTCGGCTACGTCTTACCCCAGCGGGATAAATAGTACGATCGTGTCCGGTGGTATCGATCGTACTCGCGCCAGGGTGAAGCAGTCGGATACAAATCCTGAAATTTATTGCAGGGACAATCGCCCGACTGCTTCACCCCTACAAGTATCTATAGCAATCCTAAATCATTTGTGAATTTCTTACTCCCTCCCCGCGGGTTCGGGGAGGGTTGGGGTAGGGTAAAAAATTTACGACTCCTGCAAGGATTGCTATAGAACCCATTTGATCTCACATTCCGCACCCTCAACTGTCACATCGACCCCAAAAAGCCTGAAATGCTTATTTAGTAAGCATTTCAGGCTTTCCTAGACAAATCCCTTTACCACTCTTTTATTCTCAATAGCCAACAACTATTGAGAATAAATCAGAGGACTGATCCGTATAACCCCTATTGTTTTGTTGGCAAAAAACAGTGTGCCAGTTCAGGGTGCGGAAGGTGGGTTTGATATCTTTTTAGGCGGTGCCTAGTCGTTTAAGCAGCAGTCGAATGAAACAAAGCTTGAGCAACGCAAAGGAACGAGCAAGTGTACGGTCAAAGTTTTTGACCAAGCTTTTACATCTTTCCACCCAAGCGTTTGACCTCTCAATCACCCATCTCGCGGCAACAGGCACAAATCCAGATTGTCATGAAAGTCTCTTTTTCGGCTTTCGATGGTTTGGCCCAGAGTTCAAATTGAATCTTAGTCATGATATCGGGATAAATATCTTCCAAGGCAAGAGTTGCGTTTTTCAGTCTTGGTAGCCGTTATCTAATAAGATGGCGGTATATCGGCAACGAAGCCGGTTTAGATTTGAAATAATCGATGTTTTGCTCAAACATTTCAATCAACCCCGAGGGTCGTCAGATATGTTAGCTTTGGTGCAATGAGTGAAGAAGGGAAAGCCCAGGATATCCACTGCCAGATGTCTTTTGATGCCAAAGCGTGCATTTGTAGAAACAAAAACCTTTCGACTCAACACTAGCATTACAAGTGTTTTTCGCTCATGAGTGAGTCAACTATTATCAATGTCGTCCACTGTGGTTTTTTTGACTTGTTCGCGCACATTACTATGTAATGTTGTCATGATCTGAGCGAGCGCGCCGTCTTCACACCAATTTTGGTAAGGTCAGAAGACAGTGGAATATGGCGATAGATCCCTGGGTAAGTCAGACCAATTACAACCGTTCTTGAGTTGATAAAGTATGCCATCGAGAATTTGTCGCTTTGTCCACACTGGTGGTCGAGTTTTTTTCTTCTGGGGCAGTAATGGCTCGATAATTTCCCACTCTTTGTCGCTGACATCGCTGGAATAACCCATTTTCAGCCCTGACCTGTTTGATTTGATCTAGATATTGCCGATTTTACTCGCTCGCCCAAAAGATGTCAAATGGGTTCTATAGGCTAAAAAAGCGACAGCAGTATTTAAGGGTACGGCTCCTTTGTAAATTCGGCGTTGGGCATCGAAAGATTCTTCCTGTTTAATTTCAGCCCCAATATCACGCCCTTGTCCCTTGGTTATTGCTCTACTACTGGCGGCTTTTGCTCCTTAGTCTCAGTTGAGATTCCCAGATAAATCGCTCTGTGTTACTTCGACTACGACACAGATATTTCCAGGTGTCTAAGTCGGTGTCCATTGCTAACCCCATTACGATATAAGATTTTAGTGGCAGAATATGATTGAGGGCAGATTGGGAGATAAATGCCAAATTTATTTTGAAATTCTATTCAGCAATAATTGGTTGTCCTTTAGTAAGCAGTACCCATTCTTTTATTGAACTTGGTAGGCAAGGAATTTGGCTTGTTTTTATCAGGAATGCTTTTATTTCTTTGTCTTCATAAAATCCTCGAAAAGTGATACTTTTAAGTGCAAGAGCAGAGTCTCTTTCACTAGCATCTAATTGACAAATATGTGTCAGATCAGCAACTATTTCTAGCTCATCTACTAAAGCATAATAAAGTTTAGGAAAACGCATTTGTATTAAGAGAATTTTGGCAAGATTATGCCGTTTTCCTTGAGAAAGCGTGTTTACTGCGTCAGGATAATTAGCAATAGCAGAAAGTACCCAAAAAGCATTGATAAAACGCTTTATTCGGCGTGGATTACATTTTGTTCCTTCTACTAATAGTGTACGAATTATTGGATCATTATGATAACCCAAAGTTTTCTCATAGGGATCTAATAACGACAAAGCATTATCAGTATCTATGCCACGCATGACAAAAGGTAATTGAATAATTTTTTCTAGGTATTCCTTACCAGAGAGACGTTGATTATCTTTGTAACGGTGTCTGATTCCTTCTTCAATAATGCTACTTTCTGTACCAATAACAAAAATACAATTCGCTCGATCTAAATATAGTTTAAGTGCTTCCATCACTGTAATAGCATTTTCTGGTAAACAGCGATCCAAATCATCAATGAAAACTATTAGATGTTTATCTTCTCCTCCAACATATTTTTTGACTAATTCATTAAATTTATATTCAAATTTATTAATGAAATCGAATTGTGGATCTACTGCACATAAAGGAGTAAATGCTTTAACCAATGTATTTACATCTTCTTCTTTGACAATACCTCCGGGCACAAAGCGTGTAAATACCTTAGCTGCATACTTAGCTAATTCAATAGAAACATCGCCAATTTGATTGAGAAGTTCTTCACTATTCTGTCTACTTTTAACTTCTGGATCTTCTTTCATTGTGTAAAATATTTGCTGAATTAATGCATTCCAGATCACCTCTTTACCATCATATTTCCAAGCATTGAACCAAACTGTTTTGACATTATCGTTATTTAAACGATTTTGAACCATTCTCATCAGAGTAGTTTTTCCACATCCCCATTCGCCGAATATACCAATAGTAAAGGGAGGTTCTGGCATATCGCGGATGACATTATAAATAATGTTATCCATTCCGTCAAAGCCAAGTATATCTGATGGGCTAGGATTATCACTGAGTAGTTGCATGGGTTTAATCTCAAGTTTTTATTTATGTTTATGAACAAATCACTCTAAATCTAAGATTATGAATTATTTTTAGGTTTTACAAAAATAAATACTGAACTGAAAAAGAGTATACCACCAATAATTGTTAATAGCCATGTTACAACATTTCCAAAAATCCTTAAAAATGAAATTGTAGCGATTATAGTCGCAAAGGGCAAGCTATATACGAGAGGCATTATAATTCGGTCACGAGATTTATTTGCCAACATTTTATCATATTCTTGTTGTATTGAACTACTCATATAATTTAATCCTCTTTTTCTTAGATCAAGTTCTCGTTTTGTTTTGTTTAAGGAAATACGAATTCCATTACTTAGCCATATTAATGATAACACTAAGGATATAATTGAGAATATTATGGGAGATTTAATAAAATCAATTACTAATACAAAATTTGATAATAATGCTCCTCCAAAAAAACTAAATACTAACCCTAAATAAATTACACCTATAGTTACACTTATAAATTTAATCTTGCTGTCTTCATCGTTTTTAAATGACCAATAATTTAATAACGATGCTCCGACAAGTGCAATTATATCCCATAGTAAAGGGTGGGAGAAAAATAAGATTATAGATGCTAATAATTCAGGTTTTTTTGATACAGATACCACAAGAGCAATGCTAGTTATTATTCCGAGAATAATGTATTTTAAATATTCTTTGTTTACTTGAAGTGGTTTTCTATAAAATTGGTAACTACTTTTTGAATCCAAAAATAAGAGGTTTATAAATCTTTTTGCCCTATAACCAAATTCTGATTCAAGTAATTCTATAAATCTTTCTTTTCCTCTATAACCAAAAGCAGATTCAAGCAAGTCTATAAATCTTTCTTTTCTTCTATAACCAAATTTTGATTCAAGTAATTCTATAAATCTTTCTTGTTCCCGAAATCCAAATTCTGATTCAAGTAATTCTATAAATGTTTCCCTTCCTCTATAACCAAAAGCAGATTCAAGGACTTCAAAGAATATTTGTGTTTCCCTGGTAGATAAAAATCTTTGTATTTCTCTACTTTCAAAATTAGTTTTAGATTGTTGTCTTCTTGGAAAATTAATTTTTTCAACCGCGTCGTGAAATATTCTCATAGTATTCTCAAATTGTTGTTGATGCTTCCCCTCAACTCCTATCTGAGTTTTTCTAATTTCTTCCAATTCTTTAAGATTTTGAATATATCCTTGAAATTGCTTTTCTAGTGTCTGAAACTCAGAAAAAAGAGCTTCCATAATAGCTTGCTTTTGTTTTAATAAATTTTCACTTTCTTTTTCTTTATTAAATTCATCAGTCTTAGATAAAGAAGCTAAAGTCTCTTTAATGGAAATTTTTAATAACTCTATTAGTTTCAAAAAGTGAACTTTAAAATTAGCTGATTTATAAAATATTAAATAATGATCTATAGTTATGATTTCTGAGATTCTTTCTTGTACTTCTGGTGCTATATAACCGCAAAATACTAATATAACTTTAGCTCTGGGATATTTTTGATTAATAATTTTGGTACTTTCCAGTAAATATTGTATATTACTTTCACTAAAAATAGATTGCGAGAAAATTTGAAGAAAGGCAATAGGACTTTCTAAATCAGGAATAACTATATATTGATAATGTATTTTCTTTATAATAATTGAGTTTTTATCAAATTTAAGATAACTATCTCTGAAAAAGTTTGTAATTTCTTTAATAACTGTCTGATGCTCAAAATATATATTTAAAGATATTGCAATTTTCTTTACTATTTCTTCTGAAATAAGAACTTGATTGAGTTGTGCTTCTTCAAAAGTATTGTAAGCTAAATCGAGAATTTGACTAATATTACCATTAGTCAGCAATAGCATTCTTAAAACAGCTTCTTCAGTATAAGGATAAATATCTTCATAGCTTATAAAACTTTTAACTTCATCTGAAGAAGAAATAAACATCTTCATTAAATTAAGTACCTCATCCGAAGTTAAATTAGAAAGTTCTATGCACTGAATACGATTTTTTAAATTTTTAGATAAGATATCCCAAACATCTGTTATAGCAGACAAACATAAAAAGCAATTGTTAGTTACAAAAACTTCTGCTAGAGATTTCAAAATACCTATATTAGCGGATTTTATTTCATCAGTAGTATCTATTAACAAATTTTCTACTTCGTCAAGATATAGTAATAAAGGTCGCTGAATTTGATCACAAACTGTTACCCAAAAAATGAGAGAAGTTTGAGCAATACTTATATCATCAATATGATGTTTAATTCCTAATTTACGTAAAGTATCATCAGGTAGTTTTTTACCTAAAAACCAGTCATAAACATCATGTCCTAACAGTGGATCTGACAGATAGGATATAGCTTGAATAAAATTATCATTATGAGTAATTCTTCGTACAAAACTTAAATGAATTTCAGTGATTTCTGATGCAGGAATTATAGATTTATTGAGATATGAATAAAGCAAGTTAGGATTTTGTTTCAGAATATTTACAGCCTCTATTGTAATTTCATTTTTTTCAGCTTCTTTTTGAAAAATTTGACTTAGCCAAATAGTATTTATTTCTTGTAATGTTTGATAATTAATTTGAGCCATAATGCGACGATAAAGACTCAAGAAGTCACTTGATCCAGCTTTAATATAAATTTGTTGAATATCGTGATTATATTCCCAAGCAGTTTTCATTAAACAACTTATTAAATGAGTTTTTCCACAGCCATTATATCCTTTAATTCCTATTACTTTTCCTACTTTAAATTCTTTGTTTAAATAGGATTTTAATTGCTTCTGGGCTTGTTGAATCGGTTGACGATCAAGCGTTTTTAATCTTATATCTCTTAATTGATCCAGGTTACTTATCGTTTCCAAATTAACAAATACTTGTTTAGGGAAAGGTTGATCCAAAGGATACTTAACGTTATTTTCATTAGTCATAATTGTTAGAAGTTCATTATCTTGGGTTAAAGTAATCCATTGCAGCTTTAATTATTCTGTCTCGTGATATAATCAATGATTCACTATTACAATGAAAATCCGATTTAGAGTTGACTATTTCAATATGATTATTAAAAGCTTCAGTAATAATTTTAACTACACCCTTAAACGGCATAGGGTTTTCAAAAACTAATTTCAGTCCATCTTCATCAAAAGGGTGTTCTTTATTATCTTCGCAGCATTTTTCCCAACGCCAACAAATAAAATTTATTACATCTTGTAAATTTAGTTTGGTTAAACTAACGGAAAATCCGTCTATATTACCTTTTGAATGTTCTTGAATAAATTGTTGATAAACTTCTGAGCTTGTAGTGGTATAAATAATGACATCAGCACTACTAAATACTTCAGAGGCAATGTGAACTTGTTGATAGTTATTGATGTTTTCTATTTTAACAATAGGTATTATATCTTGGCTATTAAGAATAGGCTTAGATTCACTAAATATATAGTTATATGCTCGTTGTGTCCCTGGTGCTTTATTATATAAAACTTGTTCTCTATAATCTTTTTTAAGATCTCCATATTCTTCTGTAAATTTTTTTCCAAGTAACTTGTTTAAGTAAGTGCATAATTCTTTTAATAAATCTTGAATAGGCTCAATATCATGCTCATTTTTAACAATGGTTTCGATTAAAGTAATTTGTTTTAAATTAATTTTTTTAGCTTCGCAAAAACGCCAGATAATATAATTAACAACAGACGTTCGACCAGAACCATCAAAACCACATATTAGGATACAGTTACTTTTAGCTAAATTTCCAGGCTTAGTGAACCAATTATCAATAAATGATACTTGTCTCCCAAAACCTTCAACCTTAGCATATAATAAAGTTAAATCTTCACAGTTGCTTGGAAATAGTTCTTCGCCAAACTCTGGTGCAAAAGGATTTTTTTGTAGACCATATAAATTATTTAAGAGCTCATTATTCATCTGTGAGAATCTAAGATATAGTGAAAAAAGTTGTCAATCAAATACAAATAAGATACTACTCCCTTCAGGAGCTTTAACAAATTAATTTAACAAAACTTTATACTCAATCTCATTAAGTCCCCCCACTGTGCAATCACCTCCAACATGACATTAAAAAGCGATCGCCACATCCCCCACTCGTGATAAAAATCCCGCTTATTGACAATAATACAACCTAAAACTCTTGATATTAGATTCAGAAATAATAACCATTGTCCCTTATTGACAATAAAAAGAGGCAATTTTCGACTACTCATTATCTCCCCCTCAAGTGATATTTAACTCCCCTTGTGATAATCGATTTTTTGAAACCCTTATCGAGTAAAGCTTTCAATCCCTGACTACTCAGCCAATCTATAGAACCCATTTTGGATCTATGACTTTGCCAGCCGTTTGAGCATCAGCCGGATAAAGCACAGCTTGATTTTAGCGGCCGCATGTTCCAGCGTCCGCTCAAAATTCTTGACCAAACTCTTACACCGTTCCATCCAAGCATTCGACCGTTCTCTTCCCCCAACGAGTCGGAATGACGACAAATCCCGTCTTTGCTTGCGCCTGCTTCTGCGTCTTGGTCGGCTTGGGAGCCAATTCAAACTGAATTCGGGTCATAATCTGCGGATAAATCTGCTCTAGCGCGGAGGTCAGCACGGCTGGATGATACCCGTTGTCAAGCAGAATTGTCATCTTGGGCTGGTCGTCGGGTTGATCCTTAAAGTATATCGATGTGGTTGGTCAGCATCTCAATTAATCCTTGGTCATCGGACACGTTGGCTTTGGTACAGTGGATGAAGAACGGGAATCCTAGAGTATCGACGGCCAGATGCCGTTTGATGCCATTGGTGGCTTTGTAGAAGCAAAACCCTTTCGATTCAACACTGGCCGTGCAGGTGTTCTTTACTGCTTGCGAGTCAATCAGGAGCGGTTGTCCAGCACGGTTTTTTTTTGCGTGTTGCCGGACTCTCCCATGCAAAGCCGTCATGATTGGGTCTAGGGCTCCTGCCGTCCGCCACTGTTTGTAGTGCCAAAATACGGTGGAATAGGGTGGTAAGTCTTGAGGTAAGTCACACCAGTTGCACCCGTTCTTCAGTTGATACAATACTCCATCCAGGATTTGTCGTTTTGACCATCGCGGCGATCGGGTGCGCTTCTTCGCTCGGCAACAATGGCTCAATGATTTCCCACTCTCGGTTAGTTAAGCTGCTCGAATACGACATTTCTGATTCACGGTATCTGCTAATACTAAGATACCAAATGGGTTCTATACAACCAATTAAAATTATCTGCCTTTTATCTGCCTTTTATCTGCGATCGCAACAACCTATGAATTATGTTCCCGAAAATGCTTTGATCGTGCAAAGCGATCGATCGATCTTACTAGAAGTTCATGCTCCCACAGCACAACAGGCGCGAGAAGCGATCGCCCCCTTTGCCGAATTAATCAAAAGTCCCGAACACATCCACACCTATCGCATCACGCCCCTCAGTGTATGGAATGCGCGGGCGGCGGGAATGCCAGTTGAAGAGGCGATCGCAGCTTTGCGAAAGTATGCCAAGTATGCCATTCCTGAGTCTGTAGCGCAGGAAATTGAACTGTTGGGGGCGCGGTATGGATTAACTCTAATTGAAAGAATCGATGCGGCTAGCCCCGATTTACAACTGCGAATTGCCGATTTTCCCCTAGCGGAATTGCTGGTACGGGACGATCGCGTCAAACCAATGTTGGGCAAGCGCATCTCGGATCTTTGCTTTCAAGTCGATGCCGGGAATCGCGGCGTACTCAAGCAAGCTTTACTAGCGGTGGGCTATCCGGCAGAAGATTTGGCTGGATATGTGGAGGGTGCCGAATTAGGGATTTCTTTGCGCGATCGTACTTTAGGGGACTTGCCCTTTAAGTTGCGTGCTTATCAACAAGAAGCAGCAGAGGCATTCTATCAGGACGGGCAGGTAAAAGGTGGAAGTGGCACGATCGTCCTACCGTGCGGGGCTGGTAAAACCATAGTCGGGATGTTAGCGATGAGTTTGGTAAAGCAAAAGACACTCATCCTCACCAGCAGTTTGACTTCAGTGCACCAGTGGCGCAGGGAAATATTAGACAAAACGAGTTTAACTGAGGATGCGATCGCTGAGTACAGCAGTGTCACCAAACAGACGGCTGCTGTCACCCTATCGACTTACCAAATGCTAAGTTATCGATCGAATAAAGATGATGAATTCCCGCATTTCGAGTTGTTTAACGCCGAATCGTGGGGACTGATTATTTATGATGAAGTCCATCTATTACCTGCACCGATATTTCGGATCACCGCTGAATTACAAGCACGACGCAGGTTAGGTTTAACTGCGACATTGATTCGCGAAGACGGGAAGGAAGGCGATGTATTCACGTTGATTGGGCCCAAGCGCTATGACGTACCTTGGCGCGAATTGGAAGGACAGGGATTTATTGCCACTGCGAATTGTACGGAAATCCGGGTTGCTCAAAATGAGGCGGAAAAAATGGAATATGCCCTAGCGCCCCGCCGCAGCCAGTTTCGGATTGCTGCGGAAAATCCGGGTAAGTTGGATGTGGTGCAAGGTTTGTTGCAAAAGGAGGCGGGACACCGTATTTTAATTATTGGTGAGTATCTCGAACAGTTGGATGCGATCGCCAAAATTACCGAATTGCCTCTGATTACGGGGAAGACAAAACAGGCAGATCGCGATCGGTTATACGAAGCATTCCGTCACAAAGAGATTCCCGGATTAATTCTATCTCGCGTGGGCAATTTTGCCGTCGATTTACCCGATGCCGATGTGTTAATTCAAGTATCGGGAAAGTATGGTTCTCGCCAAGAAGAAGCGCAGCGCCTCGGACGAATTCTCCGCCCCAAACCCGACGGACACAATGCCAGCTTTTATACATTAGTATCGCTACAAACTTGCGAGGAAGATTTTGCCCGACACCGCCAACTATTCCTCACCGAACAGGGCTACAACTATCGCATAGAAGTTCAAAAAGATGTTTAGTCAGCGATCGATAAATTCTTGGTAAAACTGCTCATGCAAACCTAAGAAATTATCCATCCCCTCCTTTGTCAGATACCCGCTGTTCTTACCAGTGTGCGGTTTTTTTACGTAGCTATAAATTACTTTTGAAACATTAGGATTATCGCTCCACCTAATGTTGAACGCTGCATACGTGGGGAAAAAGGTCATTTCTGCATAAGCATCAATGTGGTCATGTATCCACCATGCCAATGCTGTCCAATCTTGAGTGCGATCGTAGTAAGGGATGAATGATGTAACAACAATACATACTGTTGCTCCCATATACCCATCTGAATCTTTTACGTCCCAGATATGTTCTGCATAGTTGGCCTCATTACTGGCACAGTTGTACTGATTTTTATTCTCTGCTCCTTTGGCGTTCACCGCACAAGAACGATAGGCTGAGCGGATACTAATCCGACCAAGCGCATCTTGAATTGGTTCAAGCACCCTCTCACACAAATTCTTTCCTGCTGCGATCGCCAAATCAGGATCGCTAGGAATGTTAGGGATACCTTCAATTTGAGAGATTTCTGAATAAAGAAACTCACGCATGAAAAAACTCTTAGAGAGTTGAACCCGTCCTAGCTCTTCCAAAGCTTTAACAGTTTGTGGCTTTCTCATAGATTGAACTACAGCAATTAGAGGTGAATAGCTTAATGTTAAACACTGGCAGATAATTTAGAAGCATTGTTGCAGCCAAAAGCGAAGCCAGCTAACTGCTAATTGTACCGCAGATGCGTTATATTACATGATAAAGTCTAAAAATATTGTTATGCAGTATTTCCG
Source organism: Microcoleus sp. S13_B4 (assembly GCF_036700885.1). Classification (NCBI taxonomy): domain Bacteria; kingdom Bacillati; phylum Cyanobacteriota; class Cyanophyceae; order Oscillatoriales; family Microcoleaceae; genus Microcoleus; species Microcoleus sp. S13_B4. The sequence goes on along the minus strand of NZ_JAUBPU010000009.1, from coordinate 69,781 downwards.
TAAAAAACCTGGTTTCTGCGTCCAGGAGTATCAATGATGAAATTCAATCTAAAAAGCAACAAGTGCAGAATGTCTGACAACCATCCGAATTATACCTCCTAACATCCTGCTACACTATTAATAACCGCATCCTCACCCACATTTATGTTCGCAAACGCAATCCTCGCTATCGCTCCCTACATCTCAGGAGTGCTCTCACCCATCGCCAGAGATATCGGCTACAAACTAGGAGAAGCCTTCGGCAATAACTCTCAAAAGTACCGAGATATTCTGATTCCCGCTCCCAATAACTCATCTGATTCGACTGAGATAGAGCGAGCAAAACAGCGTTATTGTCAAGAAATGCTGGAATACGCGAAGGCGAAAGACACCAGAAACCGGGAATTGTTAAAGCTAACAGTAGCACAAACGGCACGTCGCATTGAGTTGCAGGAACAGGAACAGCAGGATAGAGTGAAGCTGGCAGCCTTGCAGCGGGATTTGATGCGGGAATTGCAAGCAAAGGATATTCAGGTCAAGCTGGCTGAAATTCAAACAATTTGGGATAAAGATACTTGGTTCTCTAAGTTAAATCGAGAGGAAACTAAGCAGATTTTACTTCAGCAGCAACATCGCCTCTTAATCTTACTATCACCGCCCAAAATTAGCAAGCAATGCCCGGAAACCTTCTGTGAAGATTTGCCAATTGAGATGAGAAGTGTGGGAGATTTTCTTAGACAGCATTATCCTCAACAGGATGTGTTACGCCCAGTTAAGTTTTATAGCGACTATTTCAATGAGTCTATCGGTGATATTGATGTGGAACGCTTGCAGCGAATTTTATCTCCGGTTCCGACTACAATTTTATATAGCGATATCAGCGACTATGCAGTAACTTTTCGCGTCGGCTTTTGGGGATTCCTGAGTAATCAGGAAGTCTCCCTGTTTTCTACCAAAGTTTTTGACTGGGAAGAGGCAAAAGATGCACTTTTAGCATCTGGGGTAAGTGAGAAAAAAGCCCTCCGCATGATTCGGCAGTTGATTGTAGCGATTCACAAGTTACTGGCTGGATTTTTGGCAGATTTGTATTATCTCAATATTGACCCTGGCTATGAACCTTTGTTATTTAATTTAAAGGATGAATTGGCTGAATATGGATTAGCAGAAGAGTGGGTAAAACCTTATTTTGATATTCTTCAGGATATTCAGCGGCGACAGGGAGAACAGTATGAACAGGAGTTGAAAAAGCTGATTGAGCAAGTAGAAGCGGAACGTCAATCTCAAGAGGCTGCCAAAGCTGAAGCAAAACGCCAACAACAAATAGAAGAAGCTGCCAAATGTGAAGTAAAAAGCCCACAACAAATAGAAGAAAAAATCCTTAGAAAAACTCACTCCTTCAAATGTGTAAAAACTATTAATGGCGTAGGTATGCCATCTGTTGATTGCGTAGTTATTAGTCCAGATGGCAAGACTTTTGCTAGTAACAGCAGTGGAAATTGCAGCAAACTTTGGAATTTGCATACAGGAGAGGTAATTCGTACTTTCTCTGGGCATTCAGTTGCGGTTTATTGCGTTGGTATTAACCCTCATGGAAAAATTTTAGCTACTGGAAGTTATGACAGAACAATTAAGCTGTGGAATCTAGAAACTGGACAAGAGATTACCACTCTCAAGGGTCACTCAAGTTTAATTCGGTCTCTTGCTTTTAGTCCAGATGGAGAAACTCTTGCTAGTGGCAGTCAAGACAATAGTATCAAACTGTGGAATCTGAAAAACGGGCAGGAAATTCGCACTCTCACTGGACATTCATACTCGCTTTGGTCTGTCGCTATCAGCCCGGATGGAAACACTCTGGTTAGTGGCAGTTATGACAATACTATCAAGGTTTGGAATCTGAAAACCAGACAGGGATTTCGCACTCTCACAGGCCATTCACAGTCGGTTTTTTCCGTTGTCATCAGCCCGGATGGACAATTTATTGCTAGTGGTGGTGGAGACAACAATATCAAGCTTTGGCCTCTGAAAACCGGAGAGCTAACTCACACTCTCACGGGGCATTCACAGTCGGTTTTTTCCGTTGTCATCAGCCCGGATGGACAAATTATTGCTAGTGGTAGTGGAGACAACACTATCAAGCTTTGGAATCTGAAAACACAGGAAATTCACACTCTCACAGGGCATTCAGCCCAGGTTAATTCGGTCAGTTTTAGCCCGGATGGAAACACTCTGGTTAGTGGCAGTAATGATGGGAGTATCAAGATTTGGCGGTGTGAGGGGTGAAGTAAGAGGGAAAGATAAAAATTAGGGCAGGATTTGCAAACAGGGAACTACAAAACTTGACTGCGTGAGAAATAAACCGATAAACGCTTAGGGAAAGTAATTGAAATGTCAGAAACAATTAATTTTGAGCAAGCAGTGTTAGATAATCTGCGACAGTTGCCAAGGGAGAAACAACAAGAAGTGCTCGACTTTGCACAATTCCTCGTGCAAAAAGCTGATCAAAAAAAGCAGTTACCCAGCGAAAGTTCTGAGTCTAACAGTTCGTCAACAACCGCACCTACTCTCAAGCTATCACTTAGAGAAATTGCTAGCCTGCCAATAGCAGAACGTCATAAAATACTAGCACCATTTATACCTGCTACAGCCGAAGAAGATTTTTTGACATATCCTGAATTAACCGAGTTTTCGGTACTCGATCGCGAAGACTGGGAGACTGAGTATCACTGTTAACTCAAAACGAGGAGAGGTTTGGCTGGTACAACTTTATCCAACCCGAGGACAAGAAATTTAGAAAACACGTCCTGCGGTTGTGATTAGTTCGGAAATGTTTAGTTTTATCCCCACGCGGATTATAATTCCTGTGGCTAAATTGCCACCTAAATTTTAAAGTCGCCCTTTTATGATTCTGATTCAGCTAACAGAAGAAAACTGTTGAAACGCAGACTCAGCAGGGAAGGTTTTGCAGGTGCGGAGTGTAACTACTGAGCGATTTGTCAGATGTATCGGAAAAGTTTCTGAAACGGTTGTGCAAGAATTAGTAATAAGCTTAATTATCTGTGTTGATTATCCTCCATAAAACTAGGAATGTCGATCGCCCGAATTAGCTTTCTGAACATAAAACACACCAGAGGCTAGTCCATAGTTTGGGTTGCACTGGATTCAGGTCAACAGTGGCAAACCATTATCTAGTGGCGTTTCCTCCCTCAACCCAAACCTACCAAACTTACCGAACTATCAGCCCACTTCCAGCTTCAAAATTTACTATCCCGCAGGATGTTGATTTATTCCCACGGATCGGATTTTTTTGTGACACAATAGATTTTAGTATAAATCTATGTGAGGATTGTTCATGGCCCGTTTTAATCAAATCGTTGTCCTTAGCGCCATCAGCCTTATAGCTTTGGCTGGTTGCGACAGCGCTAAGGAAGCTTCCACTCCGCAAACTTCATCCGCCCCAGTTCCTGCTGCTACTGCTGTAAAAACTGAGAAACCAGCATCGCAGGGAAACTATGCAGAATTGAGTGGTGTGGTGTCCAGTACCAAAGCAGCAGTTCAGGCTGGAAACTTTGCCAAAGCCAAAACCGAATTTAACAAATTTGAGAATGCCTGGAAGAAAGTAGAAGACGGTATCAAAGCTAAAGCTCCTAAAAGCTACGATGCAGTTGAAGAGACTACAGACAAAGTAATGGCCGACCTCAAAAAGTCTAAGCCCAGTAAAGACCAAGTGCTGACTCAATTGCAGTCGCTGGAAAAGACTATCAGTAGCATTCCTAAGTCTTAAATTTCAGTGGTGAGTGCTTGATTCTACAGTCTGAGACGCAGAAACCGAATTTTTTAACTCTTGTAATTGGTTCAAACCTTGAAGAAAAGTTAAAATATCCGGTTTCTGTGCCTCGGAGTGCGTAAGTCCTGTGAGAATTATGCGATCGCAGTTACTCAGAAACAAGCACTCAACGCTCGCTCCTTATATAACCTAAGTATTCCAAAAATTTCAACCACTATGAAGAGAGCATTTCGCAAATACCACCGCATTCTAGGCCTTATTGTTGCTTTGCCGATCGCGCTGACTGTCTTGACTGGAATGGTCATAACCATTGTCCGAGAGTGGCCGCTCGGTATAGAAATTTCATCTAGATTTTTGTTAAAAATTCATACAGGCGAAATCTTTCACCTGCAAGCAATTTACCCGATTTTGAACGGATTGGGAATGATAGGCTTGTTAGTGACGGGTTTAAGTATGTCTGGTTTGTTTGGCAGGAAAAAGCAGCCCACCTCCAACGATTAAAACTAAAGTTAAGGGGATTGGCGGTTGAGACCGATCCTACACAAACAAACTCGACATCCGCAGACTATAAGATAGCACACTAAGATATAGAGGGGTATTTAAGCCGAATGTAATATTACTCAAAATTTCCCTCTTCTAAAGCGCCATCCGACAAAGTATATTCATCTTCAAAAACTTCTGACCACGCAAGTGAGGTTAATTGACATTTTTTACCCATTTCATCCTGGGCATCTTTCAGCGCAACTTTAAAACATTTCTCCCAGATAGACTCAATAAAATCACGATTTAAACTCGGCATTTCTTCTTGACTTTCTTCTATCTCTCGCCGCGCCGAACGAATACTAATAGCCCAGCTAGCCGTTCGTTTTTCAGGTTGATTTTTCCATTTAATAATATGAAGCATTAAACGAATTAACTGGCTTTTTAATGCTCGTTTTTCGGTTCTTCCCATTGCTTCAATTAAAGATTCTAAACCTGCCGTTGCTTCCATAGATTTTCCTTCTTTGAGAAGTGTCTGGACTGTGACAGCCGTTTGATAATGAGAACACACTGCTAACCAGTCCCAATCTTGTTTAGTCAGCATTGCCCTATCCTTTAAATTGCCTATATTCCTAAATTTATCATAGCGATCGCCCTCAACTCTCCCCTCCCAGGCCCCAACCCCGCACAATACTTAATAAAAACTTTACAAAACTTACCCGATCGCCCAACATGGGTTAGAGTTATCCTATAAAATCCAGCAATCCTGCAAAGCGTCAACCTTCTCGTCACTTATCCAGTGGTTCGATGACTCAAACCCAAAGCACTAAAACCGCCACCCCAACTGCAATTTATTCCTTGACAATTGCTCCCGCCTGTGTATTGCGGGGTCGATCGGCCATCGCACAAGCCGGAGATGTGATCGCCCGTTTCGGAAAGCGGCCGCTAATCGTCGGCGGCAGCAACTCCCTCGCCGCCGCCCAACCGTACCTGCAACCAATCCTCGAACAGCAGCAGTTAAAATCCGCCGAAACAGCATATGGCAAGGATTGCAGCGAAATCAGCCTCGAAACCCTCCGCGAAGCCGTCCAAACCCATCAAGCCGACTTCATCATCGGTGTCGGCGGCGGCAAAGCCTTAGACGCAGCCAAACTCGTCGCCCATCAGTGCAAAATCCCGATCGTCACAATACCCACCTCAGCAGCCACCTGTGCCGCTTGGACAGCCCTTTCTAACATTTATTCAGAACAAGGTGCATTCCAATACGATGTCACATTAGCCAGATGTCCCGATTTATTAATACTCGACTACGGCTTAATTCAAACCGCACCACAGCGGACATTAGTAGCAGGAATTGGAGATGCGATCGCCAAATGGTACGAAGCATCAGTCAGCAGCGGACACTCCGAACAAACCCTGATAATTTCCGCCGTCCAACAAGCTAGAATACTGCGCGATATATTATTCCAAAAATCCGCCGCCGCCCTCAAAGAACCCGGTAGCGAAACCTGGCAAGAAGTCACAGATGCCGCCGTATTGCTAGCAGGAGTAATCGGCGGAATTGGCGGTGCCCAATGTCGCACCGTCGCCGCCCACGCCGTCCACAACGGCCTAACTCATCTATTAGCAAGTCACGGCACATTGCACGGCGAAAAAGTCGCCTACGGCATTTTAGTACAACTGCGACTAGAAGAAATGCTGCAAAACAATCAACTCGCCGCTAGCGCCAGACAGCAACTGCTAAAATTCTACGCCGAGATTGGATTGCCCCAAACTTTAGAAAACCTCGGACTCGGAGACATTACCATAGCAGAATTGCAGCGCGCCGCTGACATAGCCTGCAATCCCAATTCCGACATCCACAGACTGCCTTTTAAAGTCGTTCCCCAACAATTAATGGCAGCGATGGTTTCTACCACCGCACCTGTGGGAGAATTAAAGATTAAGAATTAAAACAGTTTGTAGTAAGGACTAAAGTCCTGAAAAGGCTGTGCTAGCAAGGACGAAAGTCCTTACTACAAACCAGGAAAACTGACAACTGACACAAAATAAATGACCTTGGATTGGATTAGCCCTGCTGACAGGTTGCAAAAACTACCGCCCTACGTATTTGCCCGTCTCGACGAACTCAAAGCCCGCGCCCGCGAACAAGGACTCGATTTAATAGACTTAGGAATGGGAAACCCCGACGGGGCGACTCCTCAACCAGTAGTAGAAGCGGCTGTCGCAGCCATCCAAAATTCTGCCAATCACGGCTATCCACCCTTTGAAGGAACTGCCAGTTTCCGCCGTACTATTACTAAATGGTACAGCCGCCGCTACAACGTTGAACTCGATCCAGAAAGCGAAGCATTGCCTTTGTTGGGTTCTAAAGAAGGTTTAGCACATTTTGCGATCGCCTATATCAATCCCGGCGACTTAATATTAGTACCAAGTCCTGCTTATCCCGTATTATTTCGGGGGCCAATCATTGCCGGTGCAAAAGTTCACAACATCATCCTCAAACCAGAAAACGACTGGGTAATTGACTTAGCCGACATTCCCGACAGCGTAGCCGAACAAGCCAAAATACTCTATTTCAATTATCCCAGCAATCCGACTGGAGCAACTGCACCCCGCGAATTTTACAAAGATATTGTTGCTTTCGCACACAAACATCAAATCTTGCTGGTTCACGACTTGTGTTATGCCGAATTAGCCTTTGACGGCTATCAACCGACAAGTTTATTAGAAATTCCCGGCGGTAAAGAAATCGGTGTCGAATTTCACACGATGTCCAAAACCTACAATATGGCCGGCTGGCGCGTCGGTTTTGTAGTAGGAAATAGCAAAATTATTCAAGGTTTGCGGACATTAAAAACTAACCTAGATTACGGTATATTTTCCGCTTTGCAAACAGCAGCAGAAACAGCACTGCAATTGCCGGACAGTTACTTGCACGAAGTGCAGAATCGTTACAGGACTCGGCGTGATTTCATGGTGGAAGGATTGGCAGAGTTAGGGTGGAATATTCCTAAACCTCTGGCTGCAATGTATCTTTGGGTTCCCTGCACTCGCGGCATGAGTTCGACTGATTTTGCCCTCAATGTTTTGCAGCAAACGGGTGTTGTGGTGACTCCTGGCAATGCTTTTGGGCCGGGTGGCGAAGGATATGTGAGAATTAGTTTAATTGCAGATTGCGATCGACTGGGAGAAGCATTGCGGCGAATGAAACAAGCAAATATTCGATATTAGTCATTAGTCATTAGTCAGTAGTTATTGGTTATTTTTGGGTTGTTAGTTGTTATTGGTTATTTGTTGGTGATAATAACCAATTCTCAACTGACAACTGACAACTGACTATAACGTTTTAATTTGCTGAATCACCCAGTCAAAAGTTTGCATAACTTGGTTGAGGGCCGATTCATCTTGTAAAGTAAACAAAGCCAGACTCGGCGACCTTCTCTCACCCGGTTCTATAGGCAGCGACAGACCGATCGAACTCAGCTTACTTCTCAATTCCAGCCAATTTTGTTCCCCATTAAACGGCGGCTGGGAACCATAATTATGAGCAGAAATCTCCATTCTGCCAGCAATATCTACAGTGAATAACTGATAGGGTTTTCTTCCCCTGTGAGGCAATTGGGCGGCGAAACCGCCGTAGGCATCCCCCGTTCCCCACTGGATTTGAACTTCTGGTTCTTGACTTTTTGCCCACAGGTAAATTGCTCTTGCCATTTGCGCCTCGTCCGCGCCTCGTCTAGCTTTGATTTCCGCAAAAAATGAAGATTCATCCCAACGCCTTCTTTCGCGCGTTGCGCTGGATTTTTTCTGCTGTGCTTCCGCTGTCTGACCGATCACTCTGGGAACCAGCGTTTTCAAACCGTCTTCACTTACATACTGCTTAATTTCCAGGGCCAAAACTTCAACCGGGTCCATTTGTTCGTTGAGAAATTCCACAACTCGGCGCATTTCAGCGGAAATCTCGTCAGCTACAAACACTAAGCGAACTTTACCCGCTTGCAAATTAGTTTTAACCTTCTGCCAAAATCTTTCTTCATTAGCATCCGCACCGAGAAACTCTTCAAAAATCTGTTCGGGATCGCGACCCCGATCGCGACAATTAGCTTCAAACAGAGCAATAATTGAATCGATCGGCCAGTAAAACAACGCATTAGCAGCATAGTCGATCGACTGACCCAAAACTTTTTGCCGCAGTTCGGCATTCGGAGTTCGCCGCACATCCACCAAAGTAGGAACGGCATTTTGGTCGAGAAACAAATGATCCAGCGACCACTGTACCGCAGTTTCCTCATCGCTGGGCATTGCTGCTTCCCGCGAAATTAACAGCCACCTCCGCGCCGTCGCCCGATCGATTTGATCTCCCGCGATCAAATTGGGATAAGTTACTAGCAAGTCTTGTAACTGGTCTTCCGAGTCGTAGGGCTGTTCCATCATTTCTACCAGCCTGTCGTCGTCCTGAATCAGATAAATACCTCCAGCCATGCCAGCCCACCTACTTAATTTTAGATTTTAGATTTTAGATTTTAGATTTTAGATTTCAGGCTTAGTTATTAGTCTTCATTCTTCAGTCCGCAGCCAATAACTTCTGAAGGCGGAAGGCATTGGTCAGAATGCAATAAAAACTTTAAATTCAATAATTTTTATTGTTTGTTAATTCAACAAAAAATTATTTCTGACTAATGACTGATGACTAATAACTAATGACTAATGACTAATGACTGATGACTGATGACTAATGACTAATACAACCAGTAAATACTCGCTGTGCCGGCCCGGTCATGTAAATCCGCCCAGAAACTTCTGCCCATTCGATTTCCAAAACGCCGCCGGGGAGTTCAACCGCAGTTGCCCGATCGCACTTCCCTACCAACACTCCAGCTACCACAGCAGCGCAAGCACCAGTCCCACAAGCTAGAGTAACACCCGCGCCTCTTTCCCACACCCGCATTTTTACATAGTCTGAACGTATCACTTGAATAAATTCGGTATTGGTACGCTGCGGGAATGCTTGGTTGTGCTCAAACATAGGCCCGACACTTTCTAAAGCAACAGCCGCAACATCCTCTACAAAAGTAATGCAGTGAGGATTGCCCATGCTGACGCAGGTAACAGACCAAGATTTATCAGCAACTTCGATCGGCACATCTATAACTTTCGCATCCGGTGCAGCCAAAGTTGTCGGAATTTCCGCAGCCAGTAGCCGGGGAACTCCCATATCCACCTTAACCTGACCGTCCGATCGCAATTCCGGGGTAATCACACCCGCCAGAGTGTGGATGCGGTACTGAGTTTTCGCCTCTGACCCTTCCAAATCCGCGATAAACTTAGCCAAACAGCGAATCCCGTTGCCGCACATTTCCGGTTCCGAACCGTCGGAGTTAAAAATCCGCATCGTATAGTCAGTATCGTTTTGACCCGGAAGAGCAAATATCACACCGTCTGCGCCAATCCCGAAATGTCGATCGCACAAATCCACAGCTTGTTCTGGCGCGATCGCAGGTTCTGACGAGTGGCGGTTGTCAATCAGAATAAAATCATTTCCCAGTCCGTGATACTTCGCAAACTCGATCGGCATAAAAACAAACCTCTTTTGGTTAAAACGGATTAGATAATTTGATGACCCAATTACCCATTTCCTAGTATTATAAAACTTTATACAATTTATAGTCCTTTCTAGTCAAATATCAACAAATATAATTTTTATAACTCTACAGGGATATCTAATTAATGCTGATGTCAATGGCTCAATGAATATCGGTAGAAAAGTAACCGTCAATGGGTTTCTCTGTCATCGGGTACAGGCACTTGGAATTGTGGCAGTAAGGTTTAAACGGTATAAACACAAGAATATGGTTTAAGGTAATATTTGACTATATTTTTCGGAACTATGTCTGAATTTGAAACCGGATTGCCCAGCGTTCGCTTAATACAAAGCTACATCAAAGACAAACAACAGGTGGAGATCAAACTCCTGACCGGCGACTTAATAGCTGGCAGAATTTTTTGGCAGGATAATAGCTGCATTTGCCTCCTAGATCCCTCAGAAACACAAATTCTGATCTCGCGGCCAGCAATTGCTTATCTCAAACCCAACGGCTGAGGAGACGGGGAGAGTGGGAGAGGGGCAGGGCTGTTTCATTCTCACCAAAAACATGAATTTTGTAGGGTAGTGCCAAGAGTGCCTATCCCCGACCTAGACGATTCGATCGACAGATCAGACCAAGAGGGCCGGCAGGGGGGCACGGCCCCTAGGTCGAATGAAACAGCCCTGGAAAGAGAGGGAGATTGGTAGAGGGGAAAAATCTTCCCTCTTCCCTCTTCCCTCTTCCCTCTTCCTTCCCTAATCGCTAAACAGCTTTTCGCTGACTTGGACCTTGACCAAAGGCAGCTTTAAAGCTGGTTGCGGCATCGGTGGTGAGGCCGTCCGCTGCATCAAGCCGAGCTCGTAGAAGCCGCCGCACAGCAGCAAACGATCGCCTTCTTGCAAATTCGTAGTTCCGTCTGGCCAGCGAGTAAATTTCCCTTCCCGGCGGATGGCCCGCACCTGCACCCCGTACTGGGTCAGCAAATCTACCTCTGACAGTTTTTTGCCCGCCCAAGGGCTGTTTGCTGGCAGCCTCAGCCACTGACAAGAACTGTCGCCCTGCGGCACTGCAACTTCCCCCTTCGCCAGCAACTCAAAACTGATGAGTTCTTCCGGTTCTCCCACTACAAAAAGTCGATCGCCCGACTGCAAAGCTGTCTTGCCGTTGGGATAATCAATTTCCTCGCCATCTTTGCGGACGATCGCCATCACACTGACCCCTGTCAACTGCCGCAAGTTAGTTTCTTCCAGAGTCATACTGGCGATGGGAGAACCTAACGGCAAGTTGTACCACTCGCTGTTCATATCTCGAACCGCCACTTTCAAATCCCGCGAAATCGCCAAAGGTTCGCGCGGTGGCCGCAATTCCAGATAGCGGCTGCTGCGAATTTGCTGTACATCCCGCCCGATCGCCATTGCCGAGAGTCCCATGCCAGCCAGCAAGTGGGAAGACAGTTCTAAACTGGCTTCAAACTCGGGCTGCACGACTTCCCATGCCCCCAGTTGGTAAAGCAGTTCGATGTCTTTATCTTGGTTCGCGCACACCACAATATCCAAATCCGGGACTAATTCTAAAGCCCGCTTCAGACACAAGCGAGTGCTCATGGGATCGGGAAGGGCGATCGCCATGGCTTTTGCCCGTTCCACCCGGGCGGCTTCCAATACGTGCAAGCTGGCAGCATTCCCGTAAATGTAAGGAATTCCTTGCACTCTACACTCTTGAATTCTACTTTCTGACTCGTCGATCACCACAACTGAACAGTTGCGGCTTTGCAGCATTTTGACTAAAATTCTACCGACTCGCCCGTAGCCGCAAACCACAACATAATTTTGTTCCGGCAAAGTTTCAGCTATTGCCACAGGTTGAGATGTTTCGTCAAAATAGCGCTGCAAAGGCCCGAAATTTTCCGCCCATTTCAATAACTGTGGCACGCTTCTCAATACAAAGGGAGTCAGGACGAGGGTGACTGCTGTCGTTCCTAAAATTAATAGGTAAACGTTCCGCGAAACCAGCCCCATAACTTGGCCGGAACTAGCGAGTACAAAGGAGAATTCTCCTATTTGAGCTAAGCCCAAACCTGTGATTAATGCTGTTTTTAGCGGATAGCCAAATAGTCTGACGATCGGCGCTATAATCAAACATTTGCCGACAAATACTAGAAATACCAGTCCCAGAATTAATTCTAGATGGTTCCACAAAAACATCGGGTCAATTAACATTCCGATGGTGACAAAAAATAAGGATGCAAAAATATCTCGCAAAGGCTCGACATAAGTGAGAGTTTGGTCGGCATATTCAACCTCTGAAATCATCAAACCCGCCACAAATGCGCCCATCTCGATCGAAAAACCCAAATATTCTGTCAGCAGTGCAATCCCTAAAGCCAAAACCACAACTCCCAGTAAAAACAGTTCCCGGCTTTCTGTTTTAGCCAGGTAGCGTAGCAACTGCGGTACGATCCAAATGCCCGCGAGTACAGCACCCGCAGCAAATAACCCGATCCGCAGCAGGGCCCACGCTACCGTCATGCCGATCGCTTCTGCTGGCTGATTGAGTGCCGGCAAAACTGCTAACATTAGCCCCAAAGCCAAATCTTGAACTACTAATATTCCCAGCATCACTTGACCGTGGGAAGTACCGCCTTCATTGCGTTCCATCAAGCACTTGAGTACAACTGCTGTCGAAGAAAGCGACAGAATCGCTCCTAAAAACACGCCTTGAGCGGGCGATTCTACCCAGCCTACAGCCAAGGAAATTGCAGTAGTAATGGCGATCGTCAGCACAATTTGCAAGCCCCCCCCGCCCAAACTAATCGCTTTAACTTTCTGGAGTTCGGCGAAGGAAAATTCCACTCCCAAGGCAAACAACAGAAAGGCAACCCCGAATTCAGCCAGGGTGTCTACCTGAATTAATTCTTTAATCAGTCCCAAACCGGCCGGCCCCACTACGATCCCTCCCAGGAGATAGCCGAGAATTACCGGCTGTCGCAATAACGATGCAAAGAGTCCTCCTGCTGCGGCAGCAGCGAGAACTAGAACTAAGTCAACGATCAGTCGGAAGTCTTCTTGCACAACTTTATGAAAAAAGTATAAAGTTATATTATAGTCTCTAATGTGTTGACTATGTTTGCGTCGTTGACTGTAGTTGGGGAGCCAAGGCAACTGCAACTAGAGAACGAGGTATTTTCTGATACCAAAGAGTTTCACACCTCACCAAAAGCTTAACCTCTTGCAAGTTGATCGAGGCATTGGGGCTTGATTGGGGGTAATGTTTCACCTCAAGCCGATGATGGCGGAAAGATTAAATTAAGTTACTTTTTTTAATCAATTGCAGGCTGGGTGGAGTGGTGTTGATTACTTTTTTGGACTGAGCGATTTTATAATTGTGTACGTTCACCGATCGGCGATCGGTAAAAAAGATTAGTTGAAATCGTTTTTAGTCAAGCCATGCTTGCGGATTTACCCAATCTACTGCATAATTACTCTGACACTTTTGTGTTTTTTTCCAGTAATTCCCGATTTTGATAACAATAAAGATTTAGGTTTTGGATAAGTAATTGTGTCGTTGCTCTTGATACCTCAAAATGACCAGTCCATTCGGGATGTAGGTTGGACAAAGCTGCCGTCGCACCTGTAAAGACTGCACTGGAGGCGATCGAGTCCCTAACTGTAAGACACGGGTATGAGCTCGGTCACGAACTGAGCATTGCCGATTTCTACCTAATTTCGGTCTTCACCTACCTATCGCAGACCTTTGAGTACAAAGCAACGATCGCTCAAACTCCGAAACTGCGGACTTGGTGGAATGAAGTCAGTCAACCTCCCAGCGTGAAGAAAGTCTGTGCTTGACATCTGTAGCATTTTATAAATCACGGGTTTACAACCATGTCGCATTTATTTGAGCCATTCGATCAACGTGGTGTTAGCTTCCGCAATCGCATTGCAGTTTCTCCCATGTGTCAATATTCAAGCGTTGATGGATTCGCGAATGATTGGCATTTGGTTCATCTCGTCAGTCGAGCCGTAGGAGGGGCTGGGCTGGTGATGACTGAAGCAGCGGCTGTCGAGCCTGAAGGACGAATTACGCCGCAAGATTTGGGAATCTGGCAAGATGCTCACATTGAAATGTTGGCGCGAATCGTCGAGTTAATTCACCGCAACGGTGCGGTTGCTGGAATTCAACTTGCTCATGCAGGTCGAAAAGGCAGTACAGCAGCTCCGTGGGATGGCGGCGATGTGCTTTCGGAATCTCAGGGAGGATGGACTTCGATCGCCCCTAGCGCCATTCCATTTGAACCCGGTAGCCCCGCCCCGATCGCTCTTAGTATCGAAGACATTCAGAAGCAGACGACACTCTTTGTCAACGCAGCTCAACGCGCCCTCGAAGCCGGATTTGACGTAATCGAGATTCATGCGGCTCACGGCTACCTACTTCATGAATTTATGTCTCCCTTGAGCAATCAACGGACTGATGACTATGGTGGCAGTTTTGAGCATCGCATCCGGTTTTTATGTGAAGTCGTGCAAGCGGTGCGAAATGTTTTGCCCGATCAAACACCGCTTTGGGTTCGCATCTCTGCAACCGATTGGGTTCCAAATGGTTGGGACATTGAACAAAGTATTGCACTCAGCGATAAATTAAAGTCACTGGGCGTTGATTTAATCGATTGTTCATCAGGCGCAATTGTACCGGGTGAAAAGATTCCGACGGGTGCAGGTTATCAAACTATTTTTGCCGATCGCATTCGACGCGAAGCCAACATCGCCACCGGAGCCGTTGGTATGATTACTGCACCCGCCCAGGCTGACCAAATCATCCGTACAGGTCAAGCAGATATGGTATTACTTGCCAGAGAACTGCTGCGCGATCCTTATTGGCCGATGCGGGCTGCAAAGCAACTACGTCAATCAGTGCCTGCTCCAATTCAATACGATCGCGCTTGGTAATTAAGCGGATTTGCGATCAATTTTAGGTGAGCCGATTTAATCAACTAACACGAGTGAATATGTCTGAGATTGAAAACAAAGTTGTCATCATTACTGGAGCAAGTAGCGGTGTAGGGGAAGCCACTGCTCGTCGTTTAGGCGCCAGCGGAGCCAAACTCATGCTTGCTGCCCGCCGCGAAGATAGACTCAAGGACTTGGTGGCTGCAATCGAAAAAACAGGTGGCACGGTTGCCTATCGAGTCACCGATGTTGCCGATCGCGCCCAGGTGCAAGCATTGGCTGACGCAACCCTTGAAACCTATGGACGAATTGATGTGCTGGTCAACAATGCGGGTTTAATGCCAATGTCTCCCCTTGACCAGATTAAGGTCGATGAGTGGGATCAAATAATTGATGTCAACCTTAAAGGCGTGCTTTACGGCATCGCAGCAGTGCTGCCGACTATGCGCCAACAGAAGTCTGGGCACGTAATCAACTTGTCGTCTGTTGGAGGCCATAAAGTATTTCCGGGGGCGGTAGTTTACTGTTCTACCAAATATGCAGTGCGAGCAATTTCCGAAGGGCTGCGCCTGGAGTCCAACGGTGAAATTCGTTCTACCATCATTTCACCCGGTGCGGTGGCGACGGAAGGGCTGCTGCGGCAGTCAAACCGTCAAATTCGTTCTACCAACATTTCACCCGGTGCGGTTGCGACTGAGTTGACTAATACCACTCATGATGATATGACATCATGGGTGAGTCAGGTATATTCAGTCGCCATTGATGCGGATGCGATCGCCCGGGCGATAGCCTATGCCATCGATCAACCGGGTGATGTGGATGTTAACGAAATTATCATCCGTCCGACTCGTGAGGAGGTGTGAAGTAGGGCGATCGCATGAAAGTTGATCGACTCAACTGAATTTAACCCAACGGCTGAACAGGAGACCGAATGGCTGGTGAAATGCACTACATTCGAGGTTGCACAGGTAAGCTGTTGCTGCTGATTCATAGTTTGGCCCGAAGCTGGCAATCGCGGCATCACATCCTCAAAGATCTCGCGACTAAACGCGATCGGCTTAGTTACGAATAACTCAGCAAGGTGCGGCGGTGGGTTTGATCGCACATCGCCTCGCGATCAGTTGGCACTTCCCATCTGTTTGTCGGAGCGCATGGTTGTGTCGATCGCACCTTCCCCCATCCAACTCAACAATCTAATCAATCTAGCAACCATAATATCGGATAATTGTAAAGCAATTCACCAAGCCAACAGCATGAGTATTGACCAATTAAACACAGACTACGGCATTGCCGGGAACCTCACCTTCGCCACCGGAAACGGTGGTTTCCCGATGATTCACATCGACAACGGTCAAGCCAAAGCCTTAATTTCTGTGTATTCCGGTCAAGTGCTCTCCTTTCAACCCGCCCCCGAAACCACAGACTTGATGTTCCTCAGCGAAAAAGCCTACTACGCCGAAGGGAAAGCCATCAAAGGCGGTATACCCATCTGTTGGCCCTGGTTTGGCCCCGATCCCGAAGCCTTGGGGCGTCCGAGTCATGGATTCGTGCGGAATCGCCTCTGGAATGTGCTAGAAACCGCCACAACTCCAGACGGCGCAACCAAAGTCACTTTAGGACTCAAGGATACCGATGAAACTAGAGCAATTTGGCCCCAAGCCTTTGAACTGGCGATCGTAATTACGATCGGCACCAGCCTCACTGTAGAATTAATCACCCGCAATCTAGGTGACAAAGCATTTCCCCTCACCCAAGCTTTCCACACCTATTTCCAAGTCGGCGATATCAACCGCGTGCAGGTTTTAGGTTTAGAAAATAGCCAGTATCTTGATAAAGCGGATGGTGGTGTCGAAAAAACTCAAGTGGGTGCAGTAGTAGTAACAGGTGAAGTCGATCGCATTTATCTCGATGTCAGCAATGAATTAGTCATTGACGATAGCGCCCTCAATCGCCGTATTCGCATTAAATCATCGGGTAGTAAATCCGTCGTAGTGTGGAATCCCTGGGTGACAATTTCTGCAAATATGGCCGACCTTGATGATGCAGATTATCAGCGTTTACTCTGCGTAGAAACGACCAATGCAGCTACAGATATTGTGGAAGTTCCCCCTCATGGTGAGTTCCGCTTGCAGGCAATTTACAGCGTTGAACGCGACTAAGGAATGAGAGCTTAATCTTAGCGGTGATGGGGCCAAATTTCTCAGTAAGCTGTTCCACATTTCAATTGGATATTTTGGGGGTTGCTCAAATCCCACCCACAAGACTGGGATTGTTTCTTTAAATACAACTTAAATGCCGATTAGCTGATTGAATTGAAAAACTCTGTCACCCTAATGACTAATAATACCAAATCCAAAATTTTTCCCCTGTTTATTTCTTAGTTCGCGAAAGACGTTCGGCTAAGCTGAGTCAAACCGTCTAGCCACAGACAAAACTTTGTATGATCGGTTTCAACCGCCGACTCCGATATTTTTACTTACCATCAATGTATTATGCCAATCTTTAACTGGACAAAACTTCAAAATGGATCAGACATTCGCGGTATCGCCCTCGAAGGCGTTCCCAATGAAAAAGTCAACCTAACGCCCGAAATTGCGACAATCTTAGGTAAATCCTTTGTCAGTTGGCTGGTGCAAAAAGTCAATAAATCAGCGGCAGAATTAACGATCGCGATCGGGCGTGACAGTCGCCTATCAGGGCCAACCTTAATGCAAGCAGTCATGGAGGGAATCGCCTCAGTTGGTGCAACCGTATACGACTTTGAAATGGCTTCAACCCCCGCCATGTTTATGAGTACCATTACCCCTGGTTTTGATTGCGACGGCGCGATTATGCTCACTGCTAGCCATTTGCCATTTAATCGAAATGGCTTAAAGTTTTTCACCGCCAAAGGTGGGTTACAAAAGCAGGATATTACAGATATCTTAACACTAGCCCAAAGCAATTACTTTCAGCCAGCCGCATCGCCCGGTAAGATTGCAAAGCATGATTTTATCTCAGTTTATGCTAACCAATTTGTCACAAAAATTAGGGAATCAGTCAATCATCCAGATAATTTTGAGCAACCACTAACAGGACTAAAAATTGTTGTAGATGCGGGCAATGGTGCTGGCGGTTTTTATGTTGATAAAGTCTTAAAGCCTTTAGGTGCAGACACCACGGGGAGTCAGTTTTTAGAACCCGATGGTACTTTCCCCAATCATGTGCCAAATCCAGAAGATAAACAGGCAATGCAGTCAATTTGTCAAGCGGTAAGTGAACACCAAGCTGATTTTGGGATTATTTTTGATACCGATGTCGATCGCAGTGCTGCCGTCGATCAAGTTGGCAAGGAACTCAATCGCAATCGCTTAATTGCCTTGATTTCGGCGATCGTATTACAAGAACACCCAGGCTCTACCATTGTCACCGATTCTATCACCTCCGATGGATTAACGCACTTCATCGAACAAGATTTAAAAGGGGTTCACCATCGCTTTAAGCGCGGCTACAAAAATGTGATTGACGAGTCGATTCGCCTCAATGAATCTGGACAGGAATCATGGCTGGCGATTGAAACATCGGGACATGGAGCTTTGAAAGAAAATTACTTTCTGGATGATGGCGCTTATTTAGTCAGCAAATTATTGATTGAATTGGCTAAATCCAAGCTAGCAAATCAATCTTTGCCCGATTTAATTGCAAATTTAAACGAGCCAGAAGAAAGTGCAGAATTTCGGATTAAACTTAGTGGGGATGATTTCCAAGCCCAAGGATATCGTGTTATTGAGCAACTGCAAGAATTTGTCTCAACGCAAGCAGACTGGAAAATCGTTCCCAATAACTACGAAGGTCTACGAATTTCCTGCACGTCAGCTAGCGAATCCGGCTGGTTTCTGTTACGCTTATCACTCCACGATCCGGTGATGCCTTTGAATGTTGAGTCTAATGTTAAGGGTGGTGTCGCTCGCATAGTGGCTCGGCTTTTAGCTTTTTTCCAAACAACAGAATCCCTTGATTTATCGGCACTATCGATCTAAGTTTTACTCGTGTCAGACTATTAGTAAACCCAACCCAAGGAGGAATTTAATCATGTGGCTTTTAATCATAAAATGTTCTGCTGAAAGCTGGGATACCCATTCCAAAGCTTTCAAAGCGATCGCTGCCAAATATCCGGCCACGCCTTCCTCTTCCAAAAAGATGAAAGGCGATGGTCAACGCATCATGGAATATCAGCTTGAGAATGTCAATGATGTAGAGGAATTTATGGAAGAATGCTTGACATTAGATGGTTTCACTGCTGCCTTTGAATCTCTATAAATCTAGGTGATAAGACTATAGCAGTTTTCAATTTTTATCTCATACCATCCATTTTAAAATGGAGGCCTAAAAATGGGTAATTAATACTAATTTCTCCAAAAGAGGCTACTCTAACTAGAGAGTTTTAGGAATGTTCTAGGAAAGTAAATGGTCAAGAAAGAAGTGATTTAACAGCAGCAACACTTCGGACAGCTAGTTTTTTAGCGCCTACCTGAGAATAAAGGTTTCAGGGCGATCCAATAGCTGCAAGCAACGCTTACGAAGCACGCTATCAGCCAAAGTGAAAATCAAGGGTTTGATGCTACGACATAAAAACGCAAGCGGGGGCTGAGGCCGACAGATTTCAGAAACTGGGTTTCTTCCTAAATTTTTCCGGACTCGTCGCAAAATTCGTAGAAACCGGGTTTATAGCTACCTATGCGTGGGCAATGAAACTGTACGAAGTATTGTAAATCTTGGACTTGATGAATGCAACGGGATTTGTGCGAGAGTATGATCACCTGGTCAAATTTTTGAGTGTTGTTAAGTATTTATTTAAGTTAGTCTCTCATCTCCAAATCTTTGAGTTTCCCAAGATTTTTAGCTACGGCTGTTTCTTTCGGCTCATTGAGGATTGCTATAGTTAGTCTAGATAGTTGAAAAAATCTCAGCGAGAGAAGGGTTAAGGACGGCTAGTGATGATAATGACTGTGAATCGAGGCAACGGCGGGCTAAGTGCGGAAATAGTTACGGGTCTGATTTTGCAGTGGGGGCAGTTGAAAGCGAACAAGTTAACCGCCAGTTCGATCGGGGGAATTGTTGCTGGCATTCTAAGTTTTGCCCTGCCAGTGCAAGCTTTGCAGGTAGTTGTGACGCCGACAAATCCCGAACTGGGAGATACCCTGTCAGTAATGATTCAGGTTGACGGTAACGGCGGGCAAACTCCCAAAGTTTCTCTACAGGAAAAAAACTACCCCGCATTTCCCATCGGCAACGGCCGCTTTCGGGCCCTGCTGCCGACGACGCCGCTAGAGAAACCCGGTGCCCGCCTTCTTCAAGTCGCCGGTGACGGACAAGTGCAGAAGTTAAGCGTGCAAGTGCGCGATCGAGATTTTCCCACTCAATCCATCTGGCTACCGCCTGGGAAAGACGAGGAAGGTACAGATGCGGAGTTTGATCGCGTAGACGCATTTAAAGCACTGGTGACACCCGAAAAATTTTGGGACGGCAAATTGTTGCGCCCCAACTCCGGCGAAATTACTACTATTTACGGGGTGCGACGTTATTATAATGGGGTATTTGCTCAAGACTACTACCACCGCGGCGTTGATTACGCGGGTGCTTACGGTTCCCCTGTAGTAGCACCAGCAGCAGGTCGGGTGTCTCTCGTGGGACGCGAATCGCAAGGGTTCAAAATCCACGGCAACGTCGTTGGTATCGACCATGGTCAAGGCGTAGCAAGTATTTTGATGCACCTCAGCCGGATTGATGTCAAGGAAGGCGATGTCGTCAAAGCGGGTCAAGTAATTGGTGCTCTGGGGTCAACGGGGGCTGCGACAGGCCCTCACCTGCACTGGGGACTTTATGTGCACGGGCAGTGCGTCGATCCTGTACCTTGGCGACTTCAGGGAATTGAGTAGGACTTCTTACGGATTTTGACAAATTTATCAGTCAATTATGGGGTAAGTTTGTGGCTGGGGTGTGCAGATAACTGTGATGGGTTATCAGTATTGAGTTAGGATTTGTATAAAATTTCTCAACTCAACTCTCAAAACTCGAATCTCAAGACGCTAACAATCGCGTCTTCACAAAACTTTATTGATGATGCCGTTGAGCGGGGACGCATATATGAGTATTGAAAAAATTGTTGAACAGGCTTTGCAGGATGGTTATTTAACGCCGTCTATGGAAGCTGAGGTGGGACGGATCTGCAATACGGCTTCGGAATTGTCGATCGAAGAGTATATGGCTCTCGATCGTCTGATGGGATCTTTGTTGACTGGCGAAGTGGTGGTACTGCCACGCAAACAGTTCATCAACGTGATGGAAGAGTTGGTGCTCAGCGATGCGATCGCTAGGGTGGCCGAAATTGAAGCGACGAGCGACCTGAGTCTAGATGTGGGAGATATTGCAGCTTATGCTTTAAATAGGCTGCCACCTCTGTACGCTACGACGGAAGAGGGGGCTCACTTTCAAAGGGCTAGGGCTAAAGAGCAACTTCACGATTTGATTTCCAAAGAAGTCAACGCAGCGATCGCTCGCAACTTGGACAGGCCCGACACCCCAAACCCCACAGCTTTGGGCAAGTCTTCTGGAAACGAGGTTCTTTCCCAGCTAAGCACTTGGCTGCAAGCTAACGCCACTAATTTTGAGCCACAGCCTTAGTACGACCCCAACAGCTCTATTTTAGTTAAGTCTATCCCGCTCAATTCAGAAAGCGGGATTTTTAGTTTCTGAGCCAGCAAGATTCATCTGAAGCCTGAAGCCTGAATTCAAGAACAAAAAATTAAAATTTAAGAGTTTTCTATTTTATGTAAAACATAAAAAACTCCCTCTTCCTTCTTCCTTGTTCCTGACATCGGTTACATCCGTTATAGAATCCGTTGCCGAACTTCCTTCTTCCTTCAAAGGATTAATTGTTGCTGTCAGAAGAGTCTGCCGAGGGGCCAGCGGTAACTTTTGTTTCTCGCTTTTCGCGTTTTTTCCGTTCGGCTTGGATGACATCTTGAAGCACTATTCGCGCTTGAGCCATTTTTTCCAAATTGCTGCGGTACAAATCTAAATCTTTGCTAACTTTGTCTTCTGGCAGGTGTAAGGCCGCACTGACTTTGGCGATCGCATCGTTTCGCGTATCTTGGTCTTTTACCAAGTTAGCGTCAGCTTTTTCTAATAGCGAGAACACACCGATCGCGAACAAGCGGCTGTACTTAAATTGAGGGTTGCTGGCGATCGCCCCTAAAGACGCTTGCAAATCCGCTGTATCTTCAAAGCTGGTCGAACGATCGAGCCAGGATAGCAACTCTTGCCCGGAAAGTCGATCTGCCAAGCTTTCCAATCGCTGAGCGTCTTGCTTGTAGCGCTCTGGATCGTCTTCTAGGGACTTGCACAAAGCGTTAAAAATCGAAAGTCTGTCGGCTTCTGGGGCGTACCCAAGCATGAATCGATCAAAAGCTGTGACTACACCCAAAGCATAAATCGGGTCGTATTGAAAATCCGCATTTGCCGAAAGCAAGTGCATTTCTACCATCAACTCTTCCACCACTCGACGGTAAATTGAGTTGATCGGTCGAGTGTGAATCGTATAGAAACTTCGCTTAGTATCTGAAACAGTACGGTTATTGTTCACCTGAGTCTTATAGATAAATAATTTTGCCGTAGCGGGCGTGCCAGCGCGGCGTGAGTAAAGTCGGGGGAGTCACTTTTGCGATCAGCCTGACAAAAATTGCCAGTCTTTTAAGCGTTGCCGCCGGATTGCGAGACAAAATTTTATCAAAAAGATTTTACGCGCGATCGGCAGCAACCATTAATATGTCGCAATAGGAGGGAAAAAACCCAGTATCTTTACAATCATAGCTTAGCTGGGATCGCTCATAAATCTAATCTTCTGACTTGCCCAGCCTAGATATGGTCTTACATATCACAATAACTTTTTTTAGTCAACCCTAATTCTGAAAAATCAAACAAACATGACAATTTCTCCTGAATTAAGAGCTTTAGCCCAGTACATGGCGGGCGAATTTGACAACCGAGAACAAGCGCTAGCAGAGCCAGCGTGGTACGTCCACCTTCGTTTGTGGCAAAGACCGCTACCCGTTCCTTTATTTTCCGAACCCAGCATTGCCCTGTTTGCCGAACAAGCTAACATTCTGGAATTAGACAAGCCATACCGCCCCCGCATCGTGCAACTGAGGCACTCACAGATAGCGCCGGGACTGATTGAAGCTCAGTATTATATGTTCAAGGATATCGCAGCCGTCAAAGGAGCCGGTTGCAACCCCGACTTGCTTGGAAAGCTAACGAACGAGCAAATCCAACTCCTCCCCGGCTGCACCCTCTCGGTTGCGGTGCAAAATTTAGCCTCAAATGGCTATCGCTTTCGGGCATCTTTGCCGGAGGGCACTCGCTGCGGCTTTGCCTACGGGGGGCAAAATTACCAAGTAGACTTGGGATTTGAAGCCGCAGGCGAGGAATTTCTTAGCTACGACAAAGGAATAAGCCCCACGACAGGCAAGGCTATCTGGGGAGCTTTAATGGGCCCTTTTAGATTTGTCAAGCGTCAGGATTTTGCTGCTGAGATATTGGTTTGAAGCAAGAAGCAACAAGAAACAAGGAAGAAAGATTTAGCTATCTACGATAGAAGGCAAGACTTTACCTTGACCTATTCTTCTACTTTAGTGTTTTGAACCTCTCAACCTCTCAAGAAAGGAAGAAAGCATAAGGAAGCTGGCAAGAATTTACCTGCTTCCTGTTCTTGTGCAGGGTTCCGGCGCATTTTGTGAGCCTTAAGCTTATAATTACCCGCGACACTGCAATTGATGCCAGCAGGAGTGCTCAACTTGCGCGTGGCACCCCCTCTAGAGCTTCTTCTTCCGTTTCAAAGATTTCAAACACAGAATCCATCATGGTGACTTCAAACACCAGTTTGGCTTCTGGATGAACATTGCAAATGCGGAAACTTCCCTTAACTTTATCCGCATCCCGCATACCTGCTACAAGTGAGGTCAGGCCAGAACTATCGATAAAGTTAACCTGACCAAGATTCACTACGACATGGCGGCTGAGTTTGGAAATACACTCTTGCAACTTGAGGCGGAATTGCCAAGCTGTAGTGATGTCCAACCGTCCTGTCGGTGCTAAGACGATAACTGTTGTACCGTCTTGAAGCGTGTGGGTTTTTTGATCAATATGAATCACTGACCCTTCCCTCAAATTTATTATCTATCGCGGTGGTTACTGTCCCAGTAGTTTAACTCAGGTCGGTGACTGCTGAGGCATCCAATTCGCCCAATCTTGCGGTTTTAAGAACTTGGAGTAGAGTTCGGCTTCGGGAGAGTTGGGTTCTGGCTCGTAACAGTATTCCCAGCGTACCAAAGGTGGCAGGGACATGAGAATCGATTCGGTGCGTCCGTTGGTCTGCAAGCCAAAGGTCGTGCCTCGATCGTACACCAAGTTAAATTCAACGTAACGGCCGCGGCGGTAAAGTTGGAAATTACGCTCGCGATCGCCGTATTCTTTTGATCGGTGCTTTTCAATAATAGGGGTGTAAGCCGGCAAAAATGCCCGGCCGCAATCCTGTACAAAGGCGAACAGCGACTCCCAAGTTCTAGGTTCCGGCACGCCGATGTTGTTGCTGCACTCAGCGGCTTTGCCTTTGACGTGATGGTCGCGGTAAAGCGCGCCTTGAGCGCTTTGGTAGTCAAAAAACAGGCCGCCCACGCCCCGGGTTTCTTGGCGGTGGGGGAGGTAGAAATATTCGTCGCACCAGAGTTTAAAGGTCGGATAATATCCGGGATGGTGGCGATCGCAAGCTGCTTTCAGAGTTTTGTGAAAATGAGCTGCATCCTCAGCCAACGGGTAATAAGGAGTCAAATCCACACCGCCACCAAACCACCAAATCGGCCCAGCCTCAAAATAGCGGTAATTTAGGTGAACCGTAGGCAAGTAGGGATTGCGGGGGTGCAGCACCATCGAAGTACCCGTTGCATAGAAATCGTGACCGGCAGCTTCTGGGTGCTTTGCCAGAATCAAGGCCGGCAAACTTTCGCCCCACACTTGGGAAAAATTGACTCCCCCTTGTTCAAACACATCGCCTTCGCGCATGACGCGAGAACGTCCGCCGCCGCCTTCGGAGCGTTCCCAAGAGTCCTCCTTAAATTTGCCCAGGCCATCGAGCTGTTCGAGGGATTGACAAATTTCGTCTTGTAGGCTTTTCATAAATTGGCTGACTCTAGCTCTAGAGTCAGCGGGTGGCAAAAACGGGGAAGTGGCTGTTTTAAGTGTTGTAGAAACTGTCATAAAATTTTCTGTTGTCAGATTTGAGTCTTAGATGGGCGATGAATCCCAAATCCAGTCGTCATGTAATTATGCCACCGCAGGTCTGCAAATGATCGCTATGAAGTTACATTAAAAAATAGCAATAAAAATATACTTAAACCTGCGATCGAAAATTCGCTAACCCAATTGCAGAGCTATGGTGGAGAACACAATGCCCAATACACTCGATGTTAGTTCAGTCTTAGAAATCCTGCGACCTGTGCAAGACCCTGAACTACAAAAGAGTTTGGTGGAATTGAACATGATTCGTAACATAAAAATTGACGGCGGTGTCGTCAGTTTTACTTTAGTGCTGACAACGCCTGCTTGCCCGCTGCGAGAATTTATTGTCGAAGATTGCCAAAAAGCGGTCAAACAGTTGCCAGGAGTCGAAAAAGTGGCGGTGGAGGTGACAGCCGAGACGCCGCAGCAGAAGGGAGTGGTCGATCGCCAAGGCATTGAAGGAGTTAAAAATATTATCGCAATTTCCAGCGGCAAAGGCGGCGTCGGCAAAAGCACGGTGGCGGTAAATGTGGCAGTAGCGCTGGCCCAAACCGGCGCTAAGGTGGGTTTGCTGGATGCGGATATCTATGGACCCAATGACCCAACAATGTTGGGTTTGGGGGACGCGAAAGTGATGGTTAGGGACGGAAAAAGCGGTGAAAGCCTCGAACCCGCGTTTAATTACGGCGTCAAATTGGTGTCGATGGCGTTTTTAATTGACAAAGACCAACCCGTGATTTGGCGCGGTCCGATGTTGAACGGCATCATCCGGCAGTTCCTCTATCAGGTGAATTGGGGCGATTTAGACTATTTGATTGTCGATATGCCTCCGGGTACTGGAGACGCGCAGTTGACAATGGCCCAAGCGGTGCCGATGGCTGGTGTCGTGATCGTGACGACGCCGCAGACAGTGGCTTTGTTGGACTCTCGCAAGGGGTTAAAGATGTTCCAGCAGTTGGGAGTGTCGGTGTTGGGAATTGTGGAAAACATGAGCTATTTTGTGCCGCCGGATATGCCCGATAAGCAATACGATATTTTCGGTTCCGGCGGCGGGGAAAAGACTGCTGCTGAGTTGGGAGTGCCGCTGTTAGGCCGCATTCCGCTGGAAATTCCGCTGCGGGAAGGTGGCGATTCGGGGGTGCCGATCGTGGTGGGGCAACCGGGTTCTGCTTCAGCTAGGGAGTTGCGGGCGATCGCGGGCCGCATTGCCGGTAAAGTTTCCGTAGCAGCCTTAGCCTAACAAACTCTCGTGTCTGCGCTTTGCCTCGCGTCTTCCTGTTGACGAAGATTTGCCTAGTTCTCAGGCTCTGCTTGGGAACTAGAAACGAGAAACGGTAAGCTATAAACAGCCAACTTAACTTTCAAACAATTATGATTTTTCCAGGTTCGGCAGTTCGAGTTAAAGATAAGGGTGAGATTTACTACACCTTTCAAGGACAAGTCCAGCGAGTTAGCGACGGGAAAGTCGCGGTACTGTTTGAAGGCGGCAATTGGGACAAGCTGATCACGTTCCGCCTGTCGCAGTTGGAACTTGTGGATGCTACGGCTGGTCGCGTGAAATAGTCAGTTGGTTGTTGTCAGTTGACAGTTGTCAGTTGCCAGTTATTGTTTATTAGTACCACTTACAAATAATAATAAATAACAACCAACTGCCAACAACCAACTGACTAATATCAATTCCGGCTGCGCCGGAATGATATCAAATCCGCGCTTAATCCTCGGGCGTAAAGTAGAATCCCGAGGCCAAGAAATAATTCGCGCAATTTTCATTTTTTTGACTCACAGTCAACAGTCAACAGTCAACAGTCAACAATGATTCCGGTGCAACCGGAATCGATATAATATGCGTTTACCTTTACCCCAATTTGCTACAAAAGAGCGCCATCCCGATCGCATTGCTGAGGTAATCGAGACGGCAACTTCGGAGTTTTTGGCTCAATGTTTGGAACCGGAAGACTTAAGCTTTCCCGTGATGCCGCCTTTTGGGAGTTGGGTGAAGGCCGAGGATGAAGAGTCGAAAAATCAAATTTACGGCGTGGTTTATTACGCTACGACTAGCCCGATCGACTCGGTGCACAGAGCTCGGGCTTTGGGTTTGTCGCTGGAAGAGTTGCGGGAAGAACAACCGCAGATTTTTGCGATGCTCAAAACCGAGTTTCGAGTGGCGATTGTGGGGTATGAGGCTGCGCCGGAAAGGTTGAACGGTCACGGCCCATCGAGGGGTAAAATTTATCAGTATTTGCCGCCGCGCCCGCCGCAAATTCACCAGGCGGTTTATCGCTGCGAACCGGATGAGGTGATTGATTTTACGGTGCAGTTGGATTTTTTGAGGACGCTGCTGGGGGTGGCTAATGCGCCGGTGGATGCGCTGACGGCGGCGGCGATTCGGGAGATTTATCAGTTGCGGATGCGCGATCGATCTTGGTTGGTGGAAGCGGGGAGGAGTTTGAGTGTTTTGCTGAAGGATGATTACGACAGGTTGAGGGTGATTTTGAGTCAGATTCATCCGTAGGGAAAAGCTGGAATAAGATAATCTGGACTTACGCAAAAGTGGCTTGACACGCTACGGATAGCAGTAAGGTGTGCAAGGCGCACCCTACATAATTAGGTTCTGCGTCAGTCCCGATCTGGTTTTTTCGGAGGAATAATATTTTATGTGGGTAGAGATAACAGGGCTGAATCAAGTTCCCGAATGGGGTGTGTTGAAGGTAAAAGTTGACGAAACTTCAGTGATATTAAACCGTCAAGGCATGAATGTTACTTGCTACCGTAATGCTTGCACTCATTTGGAATATCCGATCGACATGGGTAAGGTAAATAACGGTATTATTACCTGTCCATTTCATAAGTATCAGTACAAATTAGATAGTGGTAAATGTTTGAATGCACTAGGCGATTCCCTGGAATCTTATCTGGTAAAGATTGAGGGCGATCGCGTTTTTGTAGACATAGATTAGTTATTCGTTATTAGCTAAGTCCGACAGGGGTTTAAACCCCTGTCTCATAGCTCAAGTCGTCTCAAGACGACTGTAGATTAATATTTGATATCAAGTCCGGCTTAAATACCCCCTCACTCTCTTAGTCTGCGGAGGCCGACTTTGTTTGACAAGAAGCGGTTTCAACCGCCGAAACATCGAGGGAGTAGCCAACCCGGATTTACTTTCAACCTACCATTTTCGCGCGCCGTTGGCGGAGGAAAACCGCCAAAAGCCCGATCGCACCTACCGCCAACAGCAGCCATTCTTCCGGTTCAGGAACCCCAGAAACATTCAGAGGATTATTCGGCTTACTCAACTGTTCTTTACCGGATTCTACCTCTCTGTCAAATCGATCGCTCTTAGCTTCCGCTGCTTTTAGCTGCTCCCTTTGCGCGTCATTAACTAACACAATCATCGAAGAATAAGGCGTCACAACTTTGAAATTTTTAGCTACTGCGTGCATCGCATCCAGTTGCGTTAATTGATTTGAAGTTTTCTGCTTGCTAAGTGCAGTTATCAACTGCCGTGCAGCTATCGGTTTAAAGCCTTCATTTCCGGCATTTTTTGGCTCTGCGACTGCCGCCGATTTTGCGGTTTTTTTCGACTGCGGGGTTTTGGCATAACTCCAAGCATAGCCATCAACAACGCTAACTGTAGATTCGCCCGAAGCTGCTGTCGTTGCTACTCGCTGCATCGCCTCTTTCATATCCGTAGCAACTCCGCCGCCGCTATCTTGAATAGCCTTTAAAGTTGCGTCGTCGTAGCCGGGGGGCAAACCTCCCAAATGCACTGTCCATAGGGGTGCAGAGATGGAAAGTTTAGGTTTGCGATCGTCCGACAATTCGTAACTGTGGCGATCGCTCACCAAAAATACAGTATCGTAACTTTTATCGCCCCGCAACTGTGCAAACTGTTGCAGCATATCTTTGAGCTGGAGTGTACCATAAAATGTCACCTTTGCGGCCTCGAAATTGCGTACATTTTCCACAAACTTAGGTGGCATTCCCGCCGCGCTGGCGACATACAAATGAACAGCATTTTTGCTTGCTGCATTAGCTTTCAACCATTCAAAAGTCTCTTTTACTTCCTTCTTTTCCGCCACCATGCTGCGAGAAGTATCGAGAATAACTGCAAATTTCTTGCCTTGCGGTAGGGAGTAATTTGCATCAGCCACCGGCTTAGCAGAAATGATATTTCCTCCAGGTAGAATCGCCTGCTGCGCTGTTAGCGGTTGCTGTGCGGCTGCGGGCAAAAAGGGTGGCAGCCAAGTTTCTCTTGCTTCTTTCCCGCTGTATTTGACCTCTTTTCCGGCGATCGTGCGGCGAGTATTTTGGTTCCAAAAAATGTTGCGTTTTTCAGCCAAAACAGGCATAGCCCAACCCTGCGGCAGCCGCATGACTTTGTAAGTAAGCCATAGGTGCATTTCGGTTGGCCCTTCCGTTTGGGTGAATTCTCGTTTAGCCGGAATTGGAAAAGCCCGCAAGCGGTATTGTTTGGGGCCAATTTGTTCTAGCAAAGCCGGATCTACCCTTTCAACTACCTGCTGTTTGTAAACTTGCTGTGCAGCACCTCGCGGCGATACAGTAAATGCAAAACGCTTTTTCAAATCCCCAGTATCTCCCAGCCAAACTCCCGTAACTGCGGCGCTTTCAGGCAAAGAAAAGTAGTAGAATACTTCTTGCAAGTTCGGCGTTTGATTTTTGTAAACTTCGTAGAGTTGAACGTCCGCCCAGTCGCCGTTTTCTTTAACTGTCACTTCTTGCGACTGCAACCATACTTTTTCCTCATTGACATTCAGCAAACCAGCTTGAGCTTCTTCTCGGTTAAATGTTGACTGCACCGCGTGTTTTACTGATTCTGTGTCGCCTTTTTGCAGTTCCGTATCAAAGAATTCGCCGTAGAGTTTTTCGGCTTTTTCCACATCAGCACTAGAGCCTTGATACAAAAACGGCGACATTAAAAAATTATAGCTGTGCTGCACCGTTTGAGCTGCTCCGTCAGGCAAATTTAAACTATTTTTGTAGATTTCATAAATGTGGTTATTTTCGACCACAGTGCTGAGGTAGCGGTAAGGAGACAAATAAGCGTTAACTAAGCCCGCTCGCATCGCATCAGACTTGGCTAATAAAGTTTGGCGACTGCTGTCGTTTGCGGGGGGAGTTGCCAGCATTTTCAGTGCTGCCACTTGCGGCTGTTGCTGCAAAGCGCAGAAAATAGCCCGCCAAGCTGCTATGACTCCCAAACTTCCGATTAGCGCTGTATTTTTCCCGTATTGTGCAGCAAAACTCTGCCATATTTTCCGCCCGGAATGAATGTAGAGAAAGCCGTACAGCGAAGGCATGACAACGAATAAGCTACAGGTTAAACCAAACAATATAAAGGATAATGGTATCCAAATTAAAGCCAATGCCCACGCCCCGTATTTAAACATCTCCAGGAAGGGCGAAACCCATGTAAAGTTGAAAAATTCAATGACTAAAGTGAAGAATCCATAAAGTGTAAATACGGCCACAGGTAGAGCGTAATACATTAGCAATGTTGCCGCCCAAATGCCCACTACTAGCATTAAGCTGTGGCATCCTAATTGCAGCCACGCACTTTGCTTTTCTCCGATTAACCTTAAAAAACGAGGCTGTTTATTATGGGAACTTTGAGAATCTGAAATATTTTGAACATTATCTCTTTTACCCAGATATCCGTACAGCATTTCCACTAAATAAGCTGCTATGCACAAAGTAATACTAGCGATGATTTGAGAACTAGCTGGGGTGAGTTCTCGCAGCAAAAATAACCGGAGTAAGCAGAGCAAAAATAAGGGCGTTTCTACTCCGTAAAATAATCGCATTAGCTGTAAGGGTTTATTCCTAAAACTCCTGAATCCGATTATGGTAAAGAGTGTCGGTATGGCTATCAGTGCTATTAGGGTTAACGAAAATTCAATGGGGATAATTCCGTCTATTGTGGCTTGGATTAAGAGAATTCCTACATAGGGCAAAATTCCGAGATAAACGATTGATAAAAATGTTAGGTTCCACAGCCAAAAAATTGACTGAAAAATGATATTAAATACCAGTTTAATTTTTTTCATTTTTGCCTTTTTCTAAGCTATACTTGACGGTATTGTGTACAGTATTAGCGAAGTATTGTATTTCAGCACTTGCGGGGTTTAGGGAACTGTCAAAGAGAATGGAAACTAGCACCCAAGTATGATTTTTATGGGTGATGTCGCTGCCGATACGGGACAAGAAGTTATCGGTAGTTTGCTGGGCAGATTGCAGCCAGTATGTAGCGGATAGTTGGTTGTCTTTGAGAGATAGCCAGCGCGCCGTTAGAGCAGGAGTTAGCTGTTTTATTTCTATTCGATTGACGGGAATGCCGCTGGCTACAAAACACAACTCGGGTGCGTGATAAGTCTGCTAAGATGTGCTGGCTACTGTGAGCATGGAACCGCGCAAGTTGGCTGACACAAATCTCTTTTTCTCTGTTTGAGTGCCGGGGTAATTCCCAAAGAACTTGTGTTCGCTGGGATTCAGCGAGATTGATTTGGATACAATCGGTTGGGGAAATTTCAGAGGGGCGATCGCTAATTTTTCACTTTCTACATGATACATTTGAGAAATCACGCCAAAAACAGCCACCGCCACAATTAGTCCCGGTTTGGCCAAAGGCTGATTTTTGAGTATTTCTAAATCCCGTTGCGAGTTAAAATCAATTTCTTTTATTTCTTGAAATTTCGGAACTTTTTGCAGCATTAACCAACTTAAGAAGCAAGCGCCGATTAAACCCACAATTCCTAGGGGGACGTGCAGCATTGCTGCATAAGTTGGCTGTTGGAAAACTTGGGCAACCAGCACTAGCACGGCAACCCGCAAAGCGTTAGCAAACACTAACATTAATAAGTTAGCAGCGCCTACTGCCACCCATTTTAAACTCAATTGGCGGCATTCTAGCCAGGTAGCAGCTAGCAAAAATAGCGTTCCGACTAAGAGGGTTTTAATGCCGCTGCAAGGCACGTCAACGTGAGCGATGCCGTTTTCCAAAAGGATAATATCGTAAGAAGAAATAGCCGCAACGTGCAGCATTGAGAGCAACTGTTCTACAACCTGAGCAGTAAGCACTCGCGCCGGCAAACCTAATGCGCTATTAAACTGACTGTTGAATGGTAAAATACAAGCCAGCAAGCCCGCAACTGGCAAGTTTTTTTGCCAAAAGTTCTGCTCCACCAATAAGCCGCACAGCCCGTAAGTTCCGAGGATAAATAGCAGGACAGTAACTTGTTTGATATCAATTATGTACTGAAGGGCGATCGAGCAAATACCCGCACCCAACATCAACAGCAGCGGATATCGTCTCAAAACGAAATTTGGCGAAAGTCCCGGCGGGCGATCCTCTTCGAGGGCTGTGCTAACGGAGCTCCCAATCGATCGCACTACTAATGCTACAATCAAAAAACCAATTACTATCTTGTACAGTGTGGGTATCTCAACAAACGAGGATAACAACCACTTAACTGCCGAGATATTGGCCCAAAACCAAGCAAGAGCTAACAAACAGGGAGCCAGCCAAACCAAATTCACCCCAGAATTGGGACTGACAGCATCTGGAAGGTCAGAATTGGGAATATTGGTGCGCTGCATGATACCGCTTGACATTCACGTTGGTGACATCTTAGCTCAGCAAAATTAGTAATGTCTAGACCGGTTATTTAAGTTTTGTCAAGCTTCGATTTTCTCTACAGAGAAGCTAGCGTTATAATAATTAATTTTAGCGGAGGTAAAAATGAGCGAAAAAAGCCCAGGATACAAAATTGTTAGCGATAACCGACAAGCGCGCCATCTCTATGAAATTATAGAGACATACCAAGTGGGCATAGAGTTGAAGGGAACCGAGGTCAAATCAATTCGGGAAGGAAAAGCCAATTTGCGGGACGGATATGGTTTAGTTCGGAACGGAGAACTGTGGCTCATCAACGTTCACATTTCCCCTTGGAGAAGTGCTAGCAACTATTTTAATCACGAACCCCGCCGCACCCGTAAATTGCTGATGCACAAGCAGGAAATTCGCAAATTAATCGGCAAAGTGGAAGAAAAAGGCTTGACTTTAGTGCCGTTAAAAATGTATTTGAAAGGCGGCTGGGTAAAACTTGATATCGGTTTGGGTAAAGGGAAAAAACTGTACGACAAGCGCGAAGATTTGAAGAAACGCGAAGATAAGCGGGATATGGAAAGAGCGATGAAGCAATTTTAGTCATGGGTCATTAGTCATCAGTTATTAGACATCTCCGAAAAAGAAACTGAAACCTTTGCTAATCAAAGGTTGAAATTGAATTTCGGAAGATGTTTATTAGTCAGGAGTAATTACTAATTAGTGATTAGTGATTGTCCCTAGTGATTGATTATTTTAGCTCGCGTTCGGTTAATTACTGATCATAATATTTCTCAATATCTCCCCTTTAGGATTTTGACCGCTTCCCTCGTCACTACAAACTTAATTAGAGTTATTTTACCGGAGTCCATCCCATCTGCTCTCCTGGGGTGGTGCTGGAAACGGTAGTATGAGCGTCTCCCACACCCAGGCTTTCGGGCCCGTACCACAAGAAGTTTTATTTTTATTATCGCCTAAAACTCAGGCGAGCCATCTTATCTCCTAATACAGCCGCCTATTGGCTATCCTCGCCTTTCAAGTAAGTATTATTACTTATCGAGATCCAACAGTCCTGCCTTCTTCCGGGCTCCGACTTCGGGAGCATCTGATATTTGTAACAACACTTTTTCTGGCTCCTTCCTTCTAACTCTTTCCTCCTGGCTCCTGACTCCTGGCTCCTGACTCCACTTTCTAGCTTGGCTGCATGCAAAAGTGAGATGCTCCCCCGCCTTCCCGGTTCTTTTTTTCTGAAAATATCCGGATGGCTTGTGGAGTCCCATGAATCATTAACCTATGCTCGAATACATCTAGGTAGTGGCAGCATTACTCAAGCATTCGGCTGTGGACTTACAAACTCTTATGGAGAAATGGGCTCAAGCCTGAGTCATTTCGTAAGATTATGATGCCATTAGGGTGGCAATTAAATCTGGCAAACAAAATATCGCCCAACTCTCAAGTTAAAAAATGCTAAAAATGACACCATTAGCTAACATTTTCAAGGCCATAAAAGAGCCAGCAAAAAAGCATCACAACTCGAAGTGGGGAGCCTTCTTGCTGATGCTAGCAGTAGGCTTTGGCGGCTGGCAAATAGGATTGCCGGAACTGGCATCTTTT
Organism: Microcoleus sp. S13_B4; assembly: GCF_036700885.1. Lineage (NCBI taxonomy): Bacteria > Bacillati > Cyanobacteriota > Cyanophyceae > Oscillatoriales > Microcoleaceae > Microcoleus > Microcoleus sp. S13_B4. The sequence goes on along the minus strand of NZ_JAUBPU010000009.1, from coordinate 35,454 downwards.
TTTAATAATATTGCGTTTGAAAACTACAAAGCCAATCGATTGGCTGATACTCAACAAGCATATGAGTTAGCGCTAGCTATAGATCCCAAAAGCCGAACAGCTCTTTACAATTTGGGATGGTTGTGTGAAGAGGTGCAAGATTTACAATGCGCCCGAGGAAAATATCTGCAAGCTGCAAAACTCGGTATGCCTGCTGCTTACAGCAATCTGGCTCGATTATATATCGTCGATCAAAAAAACTATTCGGCTGCCGTTCACTTCCTGTGGCAAGGTTTGAAATTAGCTGAGGACGATCGAGTAAAATATTCTTTACTCAAAAACTTGGGATGGGCTCGCCTAGAACAGGGTCGATATTCAGAGGCATTGCAACATCTGGATGAAGCCATTAAACTTGATAGTGAAGGACCAGCAACTTACTGCTTAAAAGCGCAAGTCCTAGAAAAGATGAAAAATACTAAGGCAGCGCTACCGCAGTGGAAAATTTGTGTAAAGTATGCGGATTCTCAAGAATTCGATGAGGATATATGGATAGGGATGGCACGTCAACGATTAAACGAGGAAAAAACAAATAAATGAAACGCACAGTTTTGTTTTCATCAACCATACTGGCCATTATAACGGTACTGGAGCTAAGTCAAGCCTCAACAGCACTGCCAACTCCTTCGACTGTTAAAATTACAGTTAATGAATCAGTCGAAACGCCGTTCGACTCCAATCAATCGACGTGGCGGCGGTGCAGAGATAGAGATGGTGGAAAATATGCGTGTCCCAGATTCATCATGCCTTCGGAGAGCGAAGAATAAGAGTTATTTTCAATAAATTTTGTAGAGTGTACCATCACCACTTTACAGCAACAGGTATGTAGTATGTAGTAGTAATAGTAGTATGCAGGGTGCGCCGTCGGCACCTTATAGCATTTGAGATTTGAGATTAAGAATTGAAGAATTGGAAATAACTTATGGGTATAATAGTTTGCAGCTTGCATAAAGCTGCATTCTTTTTTTGTAATGATATAACTCTTAATCATTGCTGTATTGGCTATTGCTGGAATCTGCACTGGGCGGGGAGAAAATCCCCGCCAGCAATTCTATCTACTCGCCCTCCGTCAAAGCTGAATCTTGCTGGTGGTATGAGTTGCTGTAAAAACTAGCAATAATCGCCACCATCAACCACCACAGCATATTAACTTCTGGGCGGTACCAAACTGTATCGACAAAACCGTGGGCCATCATGCCGGCTAAAGTTGCGATCGCCCCAATCAACCAAAACCCCTGATTCGATTTTACATTTTGGATTTTAGATTTGGGGTTGCCGGATTCTTCCTCTAAATTAGAGATGTTAAATTGTGAATCCCGCAGATGTTTGATCTGCAACAAACCTTGATTGACGGTGACAGTCATCAGCCAAAGGAAACACATTAAACCGATAAAACCAGTTTCCACCGCAATTTCCAGCAGCACGGAATAAGCGCTCAAAGCAGTGAATTTCGGCTTCATATAAAGCGGATAAACTTTATTAAAAGCAGTGTTTCCTGGCCCAATTCCGAGAATTGGCCGATCGCGAATCATGTCAATCACCGCCGTCCAAACATTAATCCGAAAATTGTTGCTGCTGTCACCTCGGCCGATAAACATACTCGAAACTCGATCGCGCAGAGGCTCCACTAAAGCCACTCCCAAAATTAAGGCCCCAGCCAAACCTCCTAACCCTAACGGCAGGGCCAAAGTCCGCCAGAACCGAGGCATCAAAGGGCTGTACCAGTACCACAGCAGCACTAAAAATACCACAAGTAGAGCCACAAAACCGATCCAAGCACCCCGGCTATCCGTGTAGCGCAAACACGCGCAATTCACCACCAGCATCGTCAGCGCTAAAATTTTTGTTCCCCATCCTTTCCACACAAAAAGTGCGGCGGCGCTCAATGCAATGGCCGGCAGTAAATAGGAACCCAGCAAGTTTGGATTGCCCAGAAAGCTGTAAACTCGCGTGACATCGGCTTGAGTAGAAGTCGGATCGTTCCAAGTAGCTAATGGCGGCACTTTATCAATCCACTGCCGCACGCCGTAGAAACTGACAATTAAAGAGACGTTCAAAAATACGGCAATTAACCACGATCGCCAACGGGGCGATCGCAATATCCGAGCCATCAGCGCAAAAAACAGCAAATACAGCGTTAGCTTGCTCCAACCAGTAGTAGCGGCGACTTTCACCGGCGACATTGCGGTTGCGACGGTGGCAATGCCCCAGTAAAGCAGTACCAGCAAGTGAATGGGTGTTAGGGCGATCGCGCGATCGTCCGAAACAGTCAGCAGCACCCAAAATGCAGCGCTAGCAGCCATCAACACACCTACCAAGGCATTGTTCACAAATGGCCCCAAACCGAAAGTCAAGGCCAACAAAACAAAACCCAGGGGTTCTGCCCACTGCATCAGCCAGCTACTCTGCCGCCAACTGCGTAAAGAGCCGATCGCCCCATTTAATAAATAACTTCCACTTTGCCACTGAGAGAGGGGCAAATTTGCCAGAGTTAACTGTTGCCAAACTGAATTCATTGCTATTTTAGATTTGTACTTGGTAATCGGTAACAGGTAATTGGGAATTGGTAATTGGGAATCGGTAATCGCTCATCAGGAATTGGTAATCGGGAATTGGTAATCAGGAATTGATAATTGAAAAAAGTTGAGTTATTTTTCTTCCTTCTTTCAGCAGTTACGTCCTGTACACTGCTTCTTCCTTCTTCCTTCTTCCCTCTTCCTTCTTCCTTCTTCCTTCTTCCTTCTTCCTTCTTCCTTCTTTACCCTTCCAACAATTCCGTAGCATTTGTGCAGGGCAGCCAGAGCACGTAGCGATATCCAGATTCCGGAGCTCCTTGAATTGAGAGTTGACCGCCTTGAATTTCCACCAACTGGCAGCAAAGCAGCAGCCCCAAGCGTTCCCTGGCCCCGTAACCAGCTAACACCGGTGCGGTATCCTCGGCATTCTGGGCCACTAAAGCCGCCAACTCAGAAAACGCCAGCGTTAATCGCTGCGAACCCTGTGTCGGGAGTTGCGCTTCGAGTCCGAGGGAGTCGGTTTCGGAGTTCGATGGCGAACTGCTACCTGATCCGGCCTTCAACAAGTAGTCGGTGTAGAGTTTAGCATGGGGCAAACTTTCCCCTAACCAAGGATGAAAAACCCAAACTCCGATGTTGATACCGTCTTCTTTCCGAGAAACGTGGACTCGAATCACGCTGCCTGCCCCAGCAGATTGAATAATGCTAAAAATTAAGTGGTGCAGCATTTGCTGAACCTTATCTTTATCTATCAACCAGATGCGCGACCCGGGCCCCATCGACAAATTAATTTCTTGCTCTCGTTTACTTGCCACCGACGAGAGGATTGTCACAACCTGCTGGCACAAAGTTTCTATATCGACTGCGGTTCGCTTCAAGGTGAAAGCGGAATCATCTAGTTCTGCCAGTTCCAAAATTTCTTCAACTAGCGATCGCAAAGAGCGACTGCTGTCTTGGATCACGTCAATATATTCTTTTTGCTTGCTTGTTAAGGGGCCATAAATTTCTTGTTTCAACACGCTTGCCATGCCGAGGACCGAAGTGAGCGGTGTGAGCAATTCCTGCGCTAAATTATTCAGCAGTTTTACTTTAATTGAGTTAGTAGACAAATCGATAGGTTTGTTAGTCATCGGTAATTTTTATTGGTTCATTGTCGAGCGAGGGTTTGCGGTTCATTAGACCTATTCCAAAAGTCTATAACAATCTGTTTATAATTCACCACCAAAAAACTATTCAAGAAAATATAGCAATCCTTGCAGGAGTCGTAATTTTTTGACCCCACCCCAACTCTCCCTTATCAAGGGGAGGGAGTAAGAAATTCACAAATGATGCGAGGATGGCTATATATATTCATTCTTCCCTTGAAGCTCTTCCTTATCTGAGTAATTAAGATTTAATCATTGCTTCTAAAGCTGATTGTAAGTCTTGAGTGAGTTCGGCAACGGCTAACCTGCGACTGGTTTGATATCCCTCCCAGCGATCGCCCACTGATATCGGTTCGCCCACGGTCATTTGTACTTGCTGTTTGCCCAACTTCGGTCTGCCGAAAGGATTTCCCCCTTTGATGCGAGCCAGTACGTCCCACAGCAGTAAAGTTGTTTCTGCCAAACGTTCTGCGGTCAGCTTTTCTTGGACGTACCTGCCCGTGACGGACACGAAACTTTCTACAAGTCTCATGTGCCACATCCGAAGACTTGCTTCTTCAGCGAGGCGATCGGCTAATCCTCTTTCTAAGGGAGAAAGTGCTGCAATATCTTTGATATCTTCTCGATAAATATACTCCCAGCCTGCTTGTTCCAAACGGCGGCAGCGGTCTATTAAACTGCCTTTAGGCTTTAAGTTAAAATATTCTTCTCCTACTTGCAAGCCCACATCTAACAAGGCTTTGAGTCGAGCTATCATTACTTCATTGTCAAAATTATTTGTCGTTTTCTCGGTAATGGATGATGGTAAAATAGATAGTTTTAAGGGTAAGTTTTTATGATAAAAACGGCTGTAAAACTCTTCCATTACTGCTAGCAAATGGCTGCCGACTCGAATTAAGCGCAGATATTGGAATTTGTGATTGTGGTTTTCGGAGTCGGGATTTACGGTCTCTAAATTGGGTATTTCGATGCGCTCTAACGGTGGCAGTCCGCAATCAATTTCTAATTGAGTTAAAAGTTTTTCTAGGGGTTCCCAAGGTGGATTAACATAGCGGTATTGAATGCCGATCGGCACAATTAAAACTTTTTCAGTGCGTCCGGCTTTCAGCAAATCTTCAACGCACCAGAAGCCCATTTGAGCAATTCCCGGTTCGAGGGGGCTAACTATTTCATTGTGACCGTTGGTGGCGCCTTCTGGGGCGGCGGCGATCGGGAATTGGCTGTTGGCAAATAAATTGCGGGCCGATCGCAATCCGGCGCGATCGATTTTACCGCGAACCATCGGAGTGCCACCGAGTTGAGAATACAACCAGCCGACTCCCGCACCGGCCCACAGGGGAATGCCGCGATCGTAGATAAAGTGGGAATGTACGGGGAATTGCAGGGGAATGCCTTTGGCCCGCGCCGCTTGGGGAACCAGTTTCCAAATTAGTTGTCCCAAACAGTAGGGATCGTCTGAGTTGGGGTGGCGGAAGGCTAGCAAGAAGCGAACTTGCTGATTTTGAAATTGGTGGAATAGTTCGGCGAGGGTTTCGACGTTTTCGGCTTGAATGTGGCTGATACTCGTCCGAAATCGCAGCCACCAGGGGAATAATTGCTTACAACCTTGCATCACTAGAGGGTTGTAGGCTGGGGGTATGAATTCCAGTGGCGGCTGAACTTGGCTAATTGAATTGGGCATTTTGCGATTTTAAATTTTAGATTTTAGATTGTAGATTACTAGGCTGCGGTAAAATTTTCTAATTTTTATGATGCTGAAGTTTTTTTTATTAACCGCAGAGGACACAGAGGACACCGAGGAACAGAGGAGATAGCAAACCGTGTCAATTTAACGTCAAAAGTATTACCCGTCTTGGATTGAATATCATGTCCAGTCGATCGACCCCAATAATTTGGTCGGGGCGGGTTTACGGGATTTCTGGCTGATATTACAGATTCAGAGCTGAACTAGCCCTGACAAGAATTACGATTATTTTACAGGACTAGATATGAAACCATCATCTTTTTTACCCCCCTGCCCTTGACAAGGGGGATGCGAGGGGGTCATAAACTCGACTAAAAACGAGATTTATCCTCAGTTTCAGCCTTCAACACAGATTTTTGCAATCCAAAATCTAAAATCTAAAATCTAAAATCCTATTGTGCGGCTTCAAATATCATTTCCTGGAAGTTAATGACATCCGATCGCGGATCGCAGTGGGTGACTTTGACTTCTAGCCGATCGCCTATGGCGACCGATCGACCAAATCGCATTGCCAATTCTAAACCCAAATCTTCCAATAAAATCAATCCGAGATTGCTGTCTTCCCTCAGCCAGCGCAGCATTAAAGCTTCCCAAACTTCATCGGGGTTACGCCGCAAATATTCCAATCCCCAATAGCGGTTTGTTTGGCGTTCCACAGTGGATGCTTCTTTAACTGCGGTGCCGAGACACATCACAATGTCCTGTATTTCTTCAGCAGTAAAAGGTAGGGGTTCGCCCCGCAGGTGGGCTTTGATTTGGAAGTGAGTGAGCAAATCGGTATAGCGGCGGATCGGGGAAGTAACTTGAGTGTATAATTCCAAACCCAAGCCGGCGTGGCGTCCGGGGGTGAGGCCCATTTCGCTGCGGGGCATACACCGACGCACGGCGCAAGCGCGGGCGGGGCCTGCGGGCACGGCTAGCAATTCTTCATCGGGAGGGAGTTCGGGCTGTGGCTGATAGCGGTAGGGTATGGGCAGGCTGTTAGCTTGACCGTAGCGGGCTGCTAGTTCGCCGGCTAAAATCATCATTTCGGCTACTAGCATCCGGGCTGTGGAGTCGTCGATGACGTGGATTTTGATGTCGTCGCCGTTGACTTTGATGACGGATTCGGGCATGAAAATGCTGATTGCGCCTTGGGCTTCCCGCCATTTTTGGCGCAGTTTTGCTGCAGAGGCAATCGCTGCTATTTCCGGTTCTGCTTCGATTCCCAACTCCAGCATTTCGTCTACGTCATCGTAGGTCAAGCGGTAGGTGGGTTTTATGGTGCTGATGTGGATGCTGTAATCTTGAGCCGCGCCGATTTCGTCTAAGGTGACGCTGAAGCTGAGCGCGCTGCACTCTTTGCCTTGAATTAAACTCATCGGCCCAGTTGCCAAAGCTGGGGGAAACATGGAAATCATTCCCGTGGGCAGGTAAACCGTAGTGGTGCGCTTCCTGGCTTCGAGGTCGAGTTCGTCTCCGGGGGAAAGCAAGCGGGTGGGATCGGCGATGTGTATCCAGATCCGCTGCTGGCCGTTTTCGAGGAATTCTAAGCTGAGGCCGTCGTCGATTTCGGTGGTGCTTTCGTCGTCGATCGTGTAAACCTTGAGGTGAGTTAAATCGAGACGATTTGTGTCGGAGTCGGTTGGGGGATTTTCTAGGCAGCGTTGGGCCACTTCTAATACCTTTGCGGAGAATTGTAGGGGAATTTGGCTGCGCCGCAAAAACAGGTTTTCGTGGGTACTCCAGAGGCCGAGCTCGACTAGGAGGCCAAATGCTGCTTCGGGGTTTTCGGAGCGTTGTAAGCTGGCTAAAGTTTCTAAGGCTGGGGTGCGGTGCGTTGCTTCTTCTCCGAGGAGGGCAAAGCGTTCTAAGGCGTCGAGGCGAGTTCGATCGCTGTGTTCCCAATCTACATTTTCCCCTGCCAGCCGCTGTTTGACTCGATCCCAAAATCCTTGGGATTCTTGGTGTCGCTGCTGTTCTACTTCTTGCTGGTGTTTGATTTCGGCTACTTGGGCTGCCGATCGCGGTTCGTAGCGATCGCCCTTTTGTTTGAAATACAGTTTGTCTGTTGATAGCAAACAGTAAGCCGCGTAACACTGGGCTGCACTGCGATCGGAAAATAGCAGCATTGCCAGGGATTCGGGATCTGCCGTTTCTCCGTCGCCGACTAGGAGTTCCCAAGCTACTTCCAAACTCGACGGATCTGAGTAGGCTTCTACTTCTTTGAGAAATTTGGGAATGTCGGAGGGTTTGTAAGTTTCTCCGACTACTTCGTAGCTGATTTGTTTGGGCGGTATGCTGTGCGGTTGACCGTTTTCGTCTACCACGACCCAGTTTTTCTTGCCATCGGGGCGATCGGCAACTGCCAGACGGCGGTCGCCGTGCACTCTAAATTCTACTAACGTTCCCTTCTCCACTTGCCAGCTTTATATTTGAGATTTTGGATTTTTACAGTAGCCACTTATCGAGTTTCGAGCTTGCGATTTTAGATTTTGGATATTGGCAATTTTTCTGGTCAATTGTGAAAGTTAAAATCTAAAAAGTGTTTTTTTCTTCTTGCTTTTTTTTTAACTTTTGACTTGTGATTAAGACTTGCGCTGCGGCGACTCTTCACCCTATTTCGCGATTTTTTCGCTGCATTCTTGCTGCACTTTTAATAACAGAAAGACGTTCTTTTCGCGCAAGTCTTATTCCCAGTCCAAAATCTAAAACCCAAAATCCCAAATCCTGTTAACCTTCTTGGTTTACGAAGGGCATCAAAGCTACAATTCTTGCTCTTTTGATACTTCTGGTCAAGTCTCGCTGCTGTTTTGCCGTCAAACCGGTAATCCGGCGGGGCAAAATTTTACCGCGTTCTGTGACGTATTTTTTGAGCAAATCGACATCTTTGTAGTCGATCGGGTCTCCTGGTTTGATGGGCGAAACGCGCCGGCGAAAGTAAGTCATGGTTTGTTCTTTGTTAACTGTTGACTGTTGACTGTTAGTTTTTAGGTATTAGCCGTTAGTTGCTAGCCGTCCAGAAAGCATTTGTTAGTTATCTGCTTTTCGCGGAACAATATCAATTGCCAACAACTGATGACTGATGACTAAGGACTAATGACTAATCACTACTTGATCTCTTTGTGGGCAGTGTGGCTGTTGCAATGAGGGCAGAACTTTTTGAGTTCCAGCCGCGCCGTCGTGTTGCGACGGTTCTTGGTGGTGGTGTACCGAGACACGCCTTTTGAGCGTTTGCTTACGTTTGTACGGCACTCAGTACACTCTAGAGTAATTATGATGCGGACGCCTTTAGCCATAATTCTAAATAAATTTCGACTAATTTAAACACAATTTATTATCTTCTCACATTGCTCTGCACTTGGTCAAGCAATCTTCTAACTTTGATGTCGAGGGAGTAGCCGCGGCGGGTTCCGACGACCATCGTCCTGCCGATGCGATCGTGGAAAGCTTGGGGAAACCTTTCGCCGGAGTTGAGGGCAACGCTACAGTCGATCGCCAGGGGCAGGATCAGCAGCAATACGGCGGCGTTGGTAGATGTGAGCCCAGCTATACCTGCGAAGGCTAAGCCGGCGCAAATGCCCAGCAATGCCTCGCGCTTGCACAGTTCTTGCACTCCCGGAGTCCGTAGGAATCTGGTATCGGCAACTTTCATGTCCAAAGCCCAGCGCCCGAGACTTTGACCTTGGTTTTTCCTGACGATGGCTACGCGCATGATCAGCCACAGCAAAACAAAAAATATGGTTTGGACGATCGCATTATTGCCCAGAAGCAAACTGGGCAGCCAAACTACGATTCCGTCGATGCAGAGGGCCGCGGCGCGGCGGCCAACGGATACTTTGGGAAGGAGAGGAACTAGGTCGGAACTCATAGGCAAAAAGGTCGATCGCCACTAGCTACTTTTTCATCTTACATCTGTGGAATAATCGATCGCCATCAATGGTGCCTAAATCAACGTCAAAGCCAACCGCTAATTATTCAAGCCGAAAATGGATTTTCGCCGATTCCCAACTGTTTTTTCGACTTTTCCACCTGTTCCCACAGTGTTTGGATCTGAGTAAATGCCTGTTCCACAGAGATTTTACCGTTAGATGTCAAGGAACTTATGTAACCCACTCGCTGGGAAAACTCTTGTAAATTCGCATTAAATACCAAATTCTCTGGCTTTACTTCACCGTAATAGCGATTTTGAGGATATAAAAAATTTGAATTTGCTACCATTGCTTTAACCTCGCATGAACACTTGTTTCCTGAACTAATCAATAATATTATAAACCGCGATCACCTGCTAAAGTTGTGCTGTAAGTAGCAGAAATCATGTGACATTGGGCGAACTTTTTTGTGATGGCAATTACACGGGCAGATCACGGCAACAAAAACCTCAGTAATTTCACCTGTACAATTTACGCAGGCGGGGTCAACAACTAGGTTTAGGGCTTAAGGCTTATAACTTCCGATTTGGCGTCCAAACCAGGTTTTTGTTACTCCAGGACTGACTTATTGAAATAAGTGACAAAAAAAACAAAAATGGATAATATTATTGCAGACATAAATAGTTAGACTTTGAGTAAAAAACTGCATAATGTCTGCAAATGCGCGTCAAGCGAAGCTATCCCGAAGGGAATCGCCCCGTCCCAAATCCCGGCTGAGGCAAGTTTTAATCAGACTTGCCATCGCAGTAATTGCTGCTGTTATCGCCTTCAACATTCCTCACTCCTTAATTCCCGTGTTTAAAGAATCCGTATCCGAAGCAACGCCACCACCAGAAATCCAAAACGTGCTCGTCGGCAAGCGCAAAATTGTGACAGTGGGCGACAGCATCACCGAGGCCGGGAAATACCCCGGAGGTTACGTTTGGCTGCTAGAACGCTATCTGAATGCTCTTTATCCCGATCGCAAAATCGAAATCGTCAACGCCGGAATTTCCGGTAACAAGGCGACTGATATGCAAGCGCGCTTCCAAAAAGATGCGATCGACCAAAAGCCAGATTTAGTGATGATTAATGTCGGAGTCAACGACGTTTGGCACGCTTTCTTTGACTTCCAAAGCCTGCGGTTTTATCCACAAGGCAAGTTGCCCACGGGAGTGCCACTGGCACAATATCGCGAGAAAATAACTCAAATGGTGCTGGCGGCAAAAGCGGCAGGAATTCGAGTTGTACTGCTTTCTCCTACTCCTATCGGTGAAATTCTCGACGGCCCAGAAAATCGCAGGTTGCAAGAGTATATTGCCGCGATGCGAGAAATTGCGTTGCAGAATCAGTGCTTGTTTATTGATTTAAATGCACCTTTTCGGGAAGTTATCGGCACGTATCAAAAACACGCGGGCAAGACTCTAAATTTGTTAGCCGCCGATGGAGTTCACCCCAATGCGTCGGGATATCGAATTATGGCTTTTACTATTTTGCGAGGTTTGGGAGTACCCGCAAAAGATATTGAAAATTTGGAAGTCAAAAAGTGAATTTTTGAATTTAGTTCACTGTTGACGGTTGGCTGTTAATTGAAAGTATCCAGAGTAAAAGCCCCCTGATTGGTCTAGGGGGTAAATTCTTCAAATATAAAATCATTCCATCGGCGGATGATACCGCTTTAACCAACAACTACCAATAATCACCAACGCCACCACAACAATAATTTCCGTCCAAAAAAACGAAAGGAAATCGCTTGCAGTTCCCACCGGAGGCACCCCCGGTTGAGCATTGCGAATAGCGGGAAAAGCAAACAGCATCACAGCAGTCCAACTCAGCATTCCGACTTCCGGCAACTTGCCCGATTTCATCACTTTTAATGCTAGCAAAAGCGCCATAGTTGACAGCACCCACATGATGACAATAATCACTAAGGCAAAGAATTTCACCGGGATTGATCTAGTTGCAGAAACATCGATATAAATAAATATAGACGAGTTCTCTTCCATCGGTCTATAACTGATGTCGAAACCGGGAACGTCGGCATGAAAATTAAATTCCAGCGGCACGGGATTCAGTTCAAAGGGAGCAAACTTTTTACCAATTGAAGGCAGCGGGTCGAGCGAAATAGCAACTTTAGCAATGTGCCTGTCAAACGGGTAATTGTTAATTTTTCCTTTGACTAAGTTAAACTTCAATGCAGGAACAATCATCGGTTTGCCTTCTTTAAAGGTAATTTCCGAATCCTGTACATTTGCGCCGTTAACTGTCATTAACAAGTCTTGAGCCGGGTAAGTTGGCCCTTTTTTATAGATACCTTTGAGTTCAAACTGCAAGCGGGCTTCTAATTCATTTTTAATGGGATCAACGGCAATTACTGTCATTTTGACCTCAACCAAGCCTTTGGACCCTACAGCGCTTTCTGGAGAGGGCTTGTAAGGCTCTTGGGCGTTAGCATTGTGAGAGTAAATAGATAAGATAATTGCCAAAATTACGACCAGACTGCAAATTAAAATAAGTATTTTTTTGAGATGAAATTTGTTGACAGTTTGCATTTATTATGGATATTTTACATATTGAATAGTTGTTAGCATTCGCCGCAGTCCGCCAGCCAGGGGTTTAAACCCCTGGCTCATAGCTAAAGTCGGTTAAAACCGACTAAAGAAACTCGATCGATAATAAATGTTGGTTTTAGTCCTCTTTTAGAGGACTTTCGCTGTGAGCCGGGGGTTTAAACCCCCGGCGGGCTGGGGCGAGCGGCGCAAGAATCAGGCGAATCAACGCGCAACTACGAACCGATAGGAAGCAGTACATTTGGTGTAAAACAGCCGTGCAAACCGTAGGGAATGTGCTGTTTTAAATGCAAGCGCGCTAGGGGCCCTTTGGTGATGTCGCGAGCATCTAAAATCACTAAGGTCGATCGATGATTAGCTGCATCATACATTAAAAGCAGCAGCCAGCCGTCATCCTCAGCAACAGCATCGGGACGGAGAACAAATACCGGTTCCCCCGCAAAACCGCGCGGCGCCGCACTCCAAATTTGGCTTTCACCAGTCACGAAATCCATTTTGAGGATAGCTTGCAAAGGAGCATTTCCCGTGGGAGCATCAGCAGCACCGATGTAAAGATATCGGTAAGGTTGTCCGACATTATTGGGATGCAAAGTTGGAAACTCGCAGCACCTAGTTTCAACAACTTGATGCTGCACGGTTTTGTCTTGCAAATTTAACTTAAAGCGCCACAATTCGCCCGCTGGAACGCTCTCAAAATCAACCTCGCGAAAATCGCCGTCTGCTTCTACAGTGGGAAATGATTCGTAACAAACTGAGTCAACAAAAACTTCGTCTCCTTCTTCCCATGCGTTGCAGTGGTGGAAAACAAAACAAGGTTCAGTTTCTAATATCTTTACCTCGTCAGTGCCGTTGCGGGGAATTAAAATTGCTTGCGTTGGCTTGTTTGGCGAAAATTGAATGCACTGGGATGCACTCCGAAATCCTAAAACGAAAAGCAGCGGATTGAAGCTGACGGGATTTTGGAAGAATATACAGTAATTCGGGGTAATTACCATGTCGTGCAGGAAGGCAAAACCCGGTATTGCATGGGCGTGACGCTGCAAAAGTTTGCCGCTTTCGTCGAATTCGTAAATCGTGATGGTACTCGACAAACCGGGCTTGACAGAAAAGTTTACTAATCTGTCTCCTTTGCCATTTTTCCCTTTTTCGATTCTGGGGTGGGCGGCGAAGGCTTCACCGGGTTCCAAGATGCCGTCTAGGGTATCTAAGCCGAGTGTTTCTAGGGTGCGGGGGTCGAGTCTGTAGGGTTGTGCTCCTTCCCAAAGTGCTAGCAGTTTGTCGCCCCAATAAATGATGTTGGTGTTGGCAATGTTTTTGAGTTTGACATCAAAGATGTTGGCTAGCCAGCCCCCCGGTTTCTGTGTGCCAAAAACGCCTCGGTGGAGAATTTTTCCGGCTTTTTGTTCGGCGAGATAGCCTTCTGTGTGTATGAATCGGTTGCGGAAATGGGCGCGGCCTTCGGATATTGCGATCGCACAAACCATCCCGTCGCCGTCAAACGGGTGGTGGATGCGCTGGCCGTTTACATCCAATAATCCGGGCCCGTTGCGAAAGAATGTGCCTTGCAAGCCGGCGGGGATTTCACCTTCTATGTCGTCAATCCAGTAGTCGGATTCGTTGGGTTGGGATTCGTAGCCGCGCTGCCAGTCTGTGCGATCGTATGATTGGTTTGGGGCGGCTGTTTGAGGTTCGGAAAGTTGTAATTTTTGCATTGGTGTTACGGGAGCGAATTTTTTAACCGCAGAGAGCACAGAGGGCGCAGAGAGAAGGAAAATCGGAGAATTGGGAAACACAGTTAAATTCATCCGTGTATTCGTGTGTGCCTTCCTTTATTTGCTGTCTGCGGTGCGGCTTTGTGACCTTACTGTCGGTACTAAGTCGGGAAAGTATTCGGGCATGAAATGCTGTCCGCCTGGTTTGGAACTGCCCATTTCTGGTTCTAATACGGGGAGAGACTTTTGATTGTTTGGATCGCCGCTTTCTGTACTATCGGCGGGCAACCAATTTAAGAACGGTAGTGGCAGAAGTGTGGACAGGTTTGTGATGACAATTAGCAGCCAGAGGTTATCGAAATTGCGATCGGTAATTCCTAGCAAGTGGGTCAAAAGTGCACCACCTTCGTGGGAAATAAGTCCTGCTAAGTTAGTGACTGACATCAGCACGGCAAATAAAGTTGCTTCGACGCCTCTGGGACACAACCGGGCGGAGAGTACCAGTATCGGCATATAAGCAATTTGTCCGATTACTGTCAGGATCAGACTGTCTCCGATGCTGAACCATTGATCGTCAATTCCTAAAGCTCGGTTGGCATGAGTTACTAATAATAAAGTAGTCATGCCCAAAGCAGTCGCAATGACCGTTGACCAGCCAAAAATTACTCGAAACGGAACTGTTTTGAGGAAGCGTTGAAACAGCCACACGCCGGCGAGGGCGGCAATGCTGGTAACGAGGCGCACTCGGCCGAGAAATTCTGGTGGAAAGCCTAATTCGTTGGTGGTAAAAAAGAAGAAGGCGGAGTCAGAGCTTGGGGTGGCTTGCAAGATGAAGAGAAAGGCGGTGGGCAGCCAAATTGTTTTTTGGGTAACAGCTTGCCGCAGTTGTTTTAGTTGGTCTTTGACAGCTTCAAAGTCTGTTCTTTTGTTGGTTTTTTCTTCGGCAATTAACCAAGCTGTTGCTGATACAATTAGCGGGAAAGATGCGGTGATTAAAAATATTGTGTGGGTGCTGAAGTGTTGCAGCAGGGAACCGCTGAGGTAGGCGGTAATTAGTCCGCCGAGGGCTGCAGCGCCCCAAGACAAGGATTGCAGGGAACCGGCGTCGGTAACGGATTCTTTTCTGGCCCTTTCGACTACCAGGGAGTCGGCGATTACGTCGCTGACGGCGAGGGAGAGGGAACTCAGGGCGATCGCGCCTGTAGCGGCAAGCGGTGTGTGTACAATTGTTGCGAGGCCCACCCATGCTGAGGTTCCCAGCAGCCCGGAGAGGACGATGTAAGGGCGTCTGCGGTAGCCGAATATCGGCAAGCCGTCCGACATGAAGCCGAACACGGGTTTGATAATCCAAGGCAGGGCTACGACGCCCAGCATTGCCGAGACTTCAGCGGGACTCATGCCGAGTTCGTCTTTGAGGAAGAAGCTGACGGCTAAGCGGGCGAGTCCGAGAATGCCTTGGACGAAGTAAATCAGTAAGATAGCTATGAGCTCGGGGGTTGGCTCATTCCCAAAGAATACTTTTTCTTTTAAAGATTCTTTGAGTTTGCTGGTGCCAGAGGGGGAAAGGAGCATTTGAGCAATATTTCTTAATGAATCTCAATATTTATAACACATTCTTAATGAGTTCCGGGAACTGTCGGAGGTGGGATGCCGGAATGACGGGGATCTGGCAGGTACTATAAAATTGTAATTAGCTCGAATTAAATGATTTGTGGTAGCAATGAAAGCAGAAATTAGAATTGTCTTTCTGGCAGCGGCTTGGATTTTAGGAATAGGGGCTAATTTAGCCTCAGCAATACCTGTTGCTAACCAGCAAGGGGATTATCCGGTGCCACCTGCGAGACAGCGGGGGAACAGACAGGTAAATTGGGTGGTTGTTGACTCAGATTCTCAAGGGTTGAATTGCCGGATGGCTCAGAGATTTCGATCGATCTCTGTAGACGCTTTGGATGCGCCTGCTGAGTTGTTTGAAAGAAATAAACACAATGTTTCGCAGTGGCCTGTCGTGACTACGTTTCGGCGCGGAAAACGATTGCAAGCGGTGACAGGAAATAATGCCAATCAAATTATGATTGCTGACTCTCAGGGCAAACCTTGGCTGCCGATTGCCACGGCAAACGGAAATTGTTTCGTGCGGGCGAACAGCCGTTTTATTAAACCGATTCGGGAAAATCCTACTACTTTGAAACCTTTGGGATAGCTTAATTTTTTTGGATAAGAGTGGGCAATTGGTGAAAGGAATGTTTTATGATTATCGATCCTAAAAATGTGCCGGAAATTACTGGTTCCAAGTACCCTCAGCAATTCCAATCTGCTGTTGCGGGGAGAGTTAAAAAACGCTTGGGCAATGCTGCCGGGTTGAAGAATTTTGGGGTAAATTTGGTGAGACTTGCGCCGGGAAGTTGTTCTGCTCTCAGGCATTGGCACACTCGGCAAGATGAGTTAATCTATGTTCTGGAAGGGGAAGTTACTCTGATTACAAATTCGGGAGAGCAAGTGCTGAAACCGGGTATGGTGGCGGGGTTTCCGGCGGGGGATCCAGACGGACACCATTTAGTCAACCGCTCGGATGCAGATGTTGTTTATCTCGAAATTGGCGATCGCACTCCCGGAGATAGTGCCGAATATCCCG
The DNA here is from genome assembly GCF_036700885.1 of Microcoleus sp. S13_B4. Classification (NCBI taxonomy): domain Bacteria; kingdom Bacillati; phylum Cyanobacteriota; class Cyanophyceae; order Oscillatoriales; family Microcoleaceae; genus Microcoleus; species Microcoleus sp. S13_B4. The sequence goes on along the minus strand of NZ_JAUBPU010000009.1, from coordinate 19,209 downwards.
ATGACGATCTAATTGCGAAAGCTAACGGGAATAGTTGGATTTTTACTCGCAAAAATGGCGAGGTTTATGAGAGTTGAAAAAATATGAGTCAAGTGAATCTTTGGACTTCGGCGGAACACGCTTTGTGGTATCTTGCTAAAGCTGATGGAATTCCTCACCGCACTGAAGGTGAAGCGGTTTTGTTGGAGGAAGTGCCGAAAAATGTTAAGCGAATTCTGGATGTGGGCACGGGAGACGGGCGGTTGCTGGGTCTGCTTAAGTGCGATCGACCAAATGTTGAATGTGTGGCGATCGACTTTTCGCCGACAATGCTGGAAAAAGCCAGAATTCGCTTTGCGGATGACCCGAAAGTCACGGTAATCGAGCACAATTTTGACGAATCGCTACCGGATTTGGGCAAATTTGATGCGGTTGTTTCTAGTTTTGCGATTCATCACGTAATAGACGATCGCAAACGTTCGCTTTACACTGAGATTTTCGAGCTTTTGGAACCGGGAGGCATCTTTTGCAATTTGGAGCACGTAGCGTCAGCAACTCCGGCTTTGCACGAGAAATTTCGAGAGGCGATCGGTATTAGCGATTCGCCCGACGATCCGTCTAATAAATTGCTCGATGTCGAAACGCAACTGCGCTGGTTTAGAGAAATTGGTTTTACAGATGCAGACTGTTATTGGAAGTGGCGGGAACTCGCTTTATTAGTTGGGGTGAAACCTGTTTAGCTGCGGGTAAGGACTGCATTGTCGTGTCCTTTTAAAATTGGAAATAGTCACAATTAGTAAGATGCGTCAGATTTTCAAACCCTCAATAATTGTTCTAAAAATTCACCTGACGCACCCTACAGCTTGATTTGAGTATGCCAGTTGCCTAAGTCCTGAATATAAGAGGTTGCTGTCGTAGTAGAAGTTGAGCGCGAACAGTTCTGGTTATTTGAAAATAACCAACAGAGTATTGAGGAGAGAACAGGCGAACTCTTAACCCAAACGATACAAAAAGCAACCGTTTTTTGGAGTAGCAAGCAAATTGAACCTCCAATTTACACTTTTAGTTAGTTGGGATGGCAGATATTGTCTGGTCGCTCGCACATTGGGAGCTTACCCAGTTAGAGGGCTGTTTTAAGAGTTATTAACCAAACGATCGAATTAACAACAAACAAAAAGGTATAAAAAATATAGATTGATGGAGCGCAGATAGCTCTCCATAAAGAAGGCATTTTAATTGTTTTTAATGAACCGAGCGGGTGCACAAGACCTTCCGGAATTGAGCGAGCATTAAAACTTTCATCTAAGGCACTTTCATTATTCAAGAATTCGGTAATTGCATGGACTCTTTGTATGTAATAAAATTGCACCTTCCAGTAGGTAGCTTCTAAAAACCAGAAACCCAAAATTATAACGTATCCTAGGGGAACCAACGCATCTATTTTGCTTGTAAAAACCCAACCAATCAACGCTACCCAAATGGTAATTGCCGTACTTTTTAATTGCATTATAATTGTTGTGAAGTTAGCTATTTTTGTCTCTAGTTCCTCTGCTCCTTTTTGCAGCATTGCTAGCTGAAATTCAAATCGATCCATGTTTGATTCCGCGAACGTTTATATTAGAATTATAGAAAAAATTATAATCTTCTTTTCTTTCGGTGTCGTTAGAGAACTTCGCCTGACGCACCCTACAAGTCGATTTTAGATTGTATAGTAAGATGCGTCACCTCCCGAAATTCCCGATCGCCGTTAGAGAACTTCGCCTGTAAGGATTCAGGTATCTGAAACGTAGTCACAGAAGGACTTCTAGAATTAAAGCCTTCGCTAAATCAACAGCTTGATTCTCAATAGGTACGAAAATAAAAGCTTTCAGGGTTTCTTAATAAGAATGGATATTTGATGATTATTCGATCAAATGGTTACACCGTATAGGTTTTACTGCTTTTCACATGACCTGAATCCTTACCTTCGCCTGACGCACCCTACAAGTCGATTGTAGGGTGACAGTTGCGTCCAGGACTATTAAAGTCACGCACCTTACTGAATTAAATTAAATCCGGTACTTTAGGTTTGATTCGGCGTTCGTACCAGTTCATTAGAGGGGTAGAAGTAATGCCGTGCAAAACCACAGAAATTATGATTGTTGTAAAGGTAATCCAGGCAATTTTTTCGCCGATTTCGCCTTTCAAACCGTGACCGAAAGCATAGGTAAGATAATAGATAGAACCGACACCACGAATGCCGAACCACCCGCACAGCCAGCGGCTGGCGGGATGTAAAGGACTGCCGATCGTACTAATCCAAGCTCCCACAGGCCGGATTAAAAAAATCAACAATCCAGCTACTAAGAGGGAGTATCCTCCATAGACCAACATAGGCTCTAAGCGCAAAAGTGAACCTAATAGTAAAATAGTTGCTACTTCCATTAACTTTTCAATGCGCTCCGTAAAGTGCAGTTGGGAAAGCGGTTTCTCTGGGTTGTGGTAACTCCGCTGCCCCACAATTCCTGCTACAAAAACTGCGAGAAATCCGTAGCCGTTGACTACTTCTGTCAGGGAATATGTGAGCAGAATTGTGCTCAGAGCAATGAAATCTTCCATTAATTGATCGGCCGGTCGATAGCGTTGGAGTTGGCGATCGATCCAGGTGACGGCTTTAGCTACTATAATTCCCATAACGATACCTGCGGCGATCGCCCAAATCAAGTCAACTGCTACCCACTGCGAAAACCAGTTCTGCCAGTTGTTATCTTTTAGCGCATAAATGCCGAAATAAACAAAAGGAAAAGCTAAAGCATCGTTCAAACCGCCTTCGGATGTTAAACCAAAGCGCAATTCATCGCGATCGTCTATATCAGCTAACTGAACTTCTGAGGCTAAAACTGGATCGGTGGGAGCGAGAATTGCTCCTAATAAAATCGCCGGACCCCAATCTAATTTCACAAACCAATGACCGATCGCAGCAACAGCAAAAATCGAAATTGGCATTAAAAAACCGATCAGCCGCGCTGTGGAATTCCAGGCCCAAAGTTGCAGCGGGCGATTCATTTTTAAGCCGCAACTGAACAGAGAAACAATAACTACAAATTCTGTGAGTCTTTCTAAAAGTTGAGCTTCGGGACGCAATTCAATCAGCTTGACGCCGTAGGGCCCCAATCCGATACCGACAATTAGATAAATTAAGGCATAAGATATAGGCAATCGCGAAATCCATCCCGAACCCAAGGTGACGGTCAGCAGGAGGATGCCAATAACTAGCAAGTTGAGAATGTAATTATCCACAGGAGCGATCGCACTTTTAATCAGGTTTACCAAGTGCGATTTTTACACATAAAAGCTTCTGCGGCATCCACCACCCGCTAGATTCACATCTCCTCCGAAAGTTGCAGTTGTTATACCAAAATGTTTATGCTTCTAGCCTGCTGCTGCGGGCTTTGGCTTTGGAACCAGTAAACTCCGTGACTTACAATCGCTGAGAATTGTTTATTGCATTCATCTGACTAATAACTAATGACTAATGACTAATGACTAATGACTAATAATTAATTAGAAAGACCACTTTTTTCGGTAGCGATGATATGCAAATCTACGTGTTTGAGCGATCGCACTAACTGTTGAGTCAAAGAACCCCGCAGTAGCAATTTCCAGCGGGATTGCTGGCTTTCGCCGATCACAATTTGAGTAATGCGATACTCTTTAGCTACATCGGAAATTGCTTTAGCTATGTTCGGACTCTCCACCCGCAGAAATTGCCCGTTAAATTCTTGACAAAGCTTTTGGCAAGTTTCAACGTGCAAGCTTTCGGCTTTTGTTAAAAACCGATCGGGATTATCGACAAAAAGAGCGTAAAATGGGGCATTCATGTAGCTAGAAATTCTCCCACCCCGTCGCAGCAGTTGCAAGGAATTGGGATAAGTCGAGAGGCACACTAATACTCGTTCGTGAATGTTGCAAGATTGACCTTTTAAAGTTGCTGCGTCGTCTTCAACATTGTCTGCTACTTCTCGCAGGGCGAGTTCTCGCAAAGCAATTAAATGACGGCGCTGGAAAAAGTTTTCTAAAGATTGTTCAATTTTTTCGGGAGCATAAATTTTGCCTTCTAGCAACCTTTCTTCTAAAGTTTCCGGCGTGACATCGACAACAACTATTTCGTCAGCAGCTTCGAGGACGCGATCTGGCACTCGCTCTCGCACTACAACTCCGGTAATTCGAGCTACTAAATCGTTGAGACTTTCAATGTGTTGAATGTTGAGGGTGGAGAAAACATCAATCCCAGCATTGAGAACTTCTTCGACATCTTGATATCGTTTTTCTCGCAGAGAACCCGGAATGTTTGTATGAGCCAGTTCGTCTATTAATGCTAATTGAGGACGGCGTTCTATAACAGCACCCGTATCCATTTCGGTGAGAATTTTTTCGCCCCGCAGCATTTGTTTTTTGGGAACTATTTCTAGTCCCTCGCCTTTAGCTGCTGTCTCTTTTCGCCCGTGAGTTTCTAACAGTCCAATTACCACATCAATGCCTTCAGATTTGAGCCTGTGCCCTTCTTCCAGCATTCGGAAAGTTTTGCCGACACCGGGGGCCATGCCGATAAATATTTTGTGCTTTCCCCGGCGGGGGGTGCGATCGTAAGTGCGGTTCGGTTGGGCGTAAACCGCGTCTGGATTGTTAGTAAGTTCGCTAGAGTGAATCATAGCTGAGTAGTGGGTAGTTAGTCAATCTCCAGTCATCAGTCAGTTTATGACCGATGACTGCCGACTGTTGTAAACTATTGTAAACTGTCGAGAGCCAAATTCAGTTTGAGGACGTTAACTCCCGGTTCGCCGAAAATGCCGAGAAATCTGCCATCTGTATTTTTGGATACCAACATTTCTACTTGATTGAGATTGAGCGATCGCACCGTTGCTATCCGCTGAGTTTGCGATCGAGCTGCCTCTACGCTAATGTGCGGATCGAGGCTAGAACCAGAGGTGTAGACTAAATCAGCAGTCGGTTTGATACCAGCTTTGTTGAGGCGGTCTAATTCAACTTGCACCCCTTGGAAACCATTTCTTTCATTACCTCGCTTCAGCAAATCCGAGTTGCTGGGAGCCAGGTTGCTAGCTCCCGAAACACCTGTTCTTTGACTAAAATTTTCTCCCTTTGTGGGATCGTAATTTTCTGTCGCGAAGCTGCTGTAATTTGTGGTACTGGGGCGGCTCCAAAAATATTTATCCGATGTGAAAGGTTGACCTATTAACGAGGAACCGACTACAACTCCCTGCGGGCGAATTAAGCTGCCGTTTGCCTGCGAATTGAAGGCAATTTGGCCGATTACTAGCATGATCAAGGGATAAATAATTGCGGTGATTCCCCACAAAACTAAAGTCACGCGAATTGCTCGAACTAATTCTCTCATAAATTACCTCACTTAACTAATTGTTTGTTGATGACAACCCTGGACGCAAAAAGTCCTTTGACACGCTACCTATATCGTAAGGTGGGCCCATAAGCACCTACATCAACCATAAGCTAAGGTGCTTATGGGCGCACTTTACATAATTGACCTAAAATCTTTCCGGCTGAAAAATCACGACAAACAAATAAACTGCGAGTCCGACAATCACCAAACCCAAAAGACTTAAACCCCACGCAGCTTTTTTAGTCAAACCTTCGTCCGCAGCCGCATAAACAGCCGGGGCAATTATTAAATTAAAACACATTGCCAGAAATAGCTGCACTGGTATTGGGTGGCGCTGCCAAAGCATTTGTGCTAACTCAACGGTTTCTTGAAAATCCCTGGGCAAAATATCATTAAGCAAATCGTTACGTTTCATGATTACTCCTATTTGTCCCTTAAAGTGATTAAAAACTGCAGCAACTATCTTTTAATTAACCTTCCTTTTTTCGCTCTCCATTGTATCCCTTAAATCCGTTTAAACGGTTACAAGATTCGCTGCCGAACCTCTATGCTAACCCAACGGCAGTAATCAAAACATCAATAATTTTGATGGCAACAAACGGCGCAACTGCCCCGCCAAATCCGTAGATTAAAATGTTCCGCTGCAACAGTTGATTGGCACTCAATGGTCGAAATTTAACCCCGGTTAATGCTAGCGGAATCAAAGCGGGAATAATCAAAGCATTGTAAACTAATGCCGACAAAACCGCCGACTGACCGCTGGCTAAACCCATGATGTTTAAAGCGCCAACGGGGGCAAATATTGCGGGAATAATTGCAAAATATTTGGCAATGTCGTTGGCTAGGGAAAACGTAGTCAGCGCGCCGCGAGTAATCAGCAATTGTTTGCCAATTGTAACTAAATCAATTAGTTTGGTGGGGTCGGAATCTAAGTCCACCATGTTTGCAGCTTCTTTCGCTGCTTGGGTTCCCGAATTCATCGCGAGTCCTACGTTTGCTTGCGCTAGTGCGGGTGCGTCGTTGGTTCCGTCTCCGGTCATTGCTACTAATTTGCCTTCTGCTTGTTGCTTCCGAATTACGTCGATTTTGTCCTCGGGAGTTGCTTCGGCAATGAAGTCGTCAACGCCTGCTTCATCGGCAATTACTGAGGCAGTAATTCTGTTATCTCCGGTAAGCATGATGGTGCGAATTCCCATTTTTCGCAGTTGGTCAAATCGATCGCGAATCCCCGGTTTGATGACATCTTTTAAATAGATAATGCCGTAGGTGTCGTCACCTTGACAAACGCCTAAAGGTGTGCCTCCCAAGCGCGAAACCCGCTCGTAAGCTTCATCGAGATCGGGGCCGAAATTGCCGCCGCGCGATCGCACAAAACCCTTTACCGCATCCACCGCACCCTTGCGAACCTCCGTACCATTGGCCAAATCTGTGCCAGACATCCGGGTTTTTGCCGAAAAATCAATTCCTTCGGCTCCTTGAGCGTTTTGGCGATCGAAATCCACCTGTGCGCCCAAATTCTGAGCCAAACGGACGATCGACTTTCCCTCTGGAGTATCGTCAAACACGCTCGCAGTGAGTGCTACCTGCGCCACTTCTTGCAGTGAATGACCGTTGACCGGAATAAACTCCTCCGCCAAGCGGTTCCCCAGCGTGATCGTCCCCGTTTTGTCCAAAATCAGCGTATTCACGTCGCCGCAAGCCTCCACGGCGCGTCCAGAGGTTGCTATCACGTTAAACTGAGCGACGCGATCCATTCCCGCAATCCCGATCGCGCTCAGCAAACCTCCAATGGTTGTTGGGATCAGCGCCACCAGCAGCGAAATCAGCGTTACCACGCCCACAGGGGTTTTAACGTAATTTCCCACGGGCGGAATCGTTGACACCACAATCAAAAACACCAGCGTCAGCACTGCCAGCAGCACCGTCAGCGCGATCTCGTTCGGCGTCTTCGATCGTTCTGCGCCCTCTACCAGCGCGATCATCCTGTCCAAAAACCCCTTACCCGGGTCGGCCATCACCCGCAGCGTCAATTCGTCAGAGAGGATGCGCGTCCCGCCGGTAACGGAACTGGCGATGTCCGAACCCGGTTCCTTGAGCACTGGCGCGGATTCGCCGGTGATCGCAGATTCGTCTACAGATGCAACGCCTGCAATCACTTCGCCGTCGGAAGGAATGACATCGCCTGCGATCACTTTAATTTGGTCGCCGCGTCTCAGGGATGTCGAACTAACTTCTTGAATTGAACCGTCTGGTAGGAGTTTGCGGGCTGTTGTGTCGGCTTTGGTCGATCGCAGCGCATCTGCTTGCGCTTTGCCGCGTCCTTCTGCTACCGCTTCGGCAAAATTAGCAAATACCAAAGTGAAGAACAAAATAAACGTGACTAAACCGTTGAAAACGCTCTGATTTTCGCCGGGAACCGGGCCGAACAGCGTAGGGTCGATCGTTAATAATGCAGTCACAATTGTGCCAACCCACACCACAAACATCACCGGATTTTTCAGCATCACCCGCGGGTTTAACTTCACAAAAGCTTCTTTAAAAGCTCTTTGATAAAGACCTTTAGTATTTGCTTTCGGCGTGTGCTTGCGAGACTCGCGAGAGCCTCTAGCAGGTTTTTTTGGGGAATCTGGAGTAGGGGAAGAGGTCATATCGATTGGGGATTTTTAATTAACCACAGAGAACACAGAGAACACAGAGAAAGAAAAGAGTGAGGTTGACAAATTTTTGCTACCGAGGTGGAGGAGTTGGTGTTGCTAAAGGTGTTGTGGGTGCAGTTATCGATGCAGGTTCAAACTTGCCGCTACTAATTTCATATCCTTCGGCAATTGGCCCTAAAGCTAGAACTGGGAAAAATGTCAGTGCGCCCAGAATGATGATTACTCCTGCGGTTACGCTGGTGAACAAAACTGAATCTGTTCTGAGAGTACCCGTTGTTTCAGGAACCAGTTGTTTGTTCGTCATGCTGTCAGCTAAAAGCAGCAGGGCAATAATGGGAATGTAGCGCCCCAACAGCATACTAAAACAGGTGCTTAAATTCCACCAAATTCCTGTCGGCGCGGGTTGAGAGTCTGCCAATCCTTCAAAACCAGAACCGTTGTTAGCCGCCGCCGAAGCGTATTCGTACATCACCTGAGAAATGCCGTGAAATCCCGGGTTGCTGATGCCGCTCAAACTGTCGGCAAAGGCGAGAGAAATGGCACCGGGGATTAAAACTGCGATCGGGTGAATTAATAAAACAACGCTGGCTAAAACAATTTCCCGTTTTTCAATTTTGCGTCCCAAAAATTCCGGCGTTCTCCCCACCATCAATCCGGTGAGAAAAACGCTCAAAATAGAGTAAATAAACAAGTAAGCCGTTCCCGTTCCTTGTCCGCCCCAAACGATTTGCAGAAACAAATTAAATAGAGTAGCAAAACCACCGGGAGGCATTAAAGAATCGTGCATCCCGTTGACAGCACCGCACATTGTGCCAGTCGTAGTCACTGCCCAAAGTGCAGTTTCTGCCCAGCCAAATCTAACTTCTTTGCCTTCTAAATTTGGCTGCTGCCCACCCAGTAAATTATTGATTTGAGGGTTGCCACCGTACTCGCCAAATGCTGCAATGCTAATCAAAATAACGTAGATGCCAAACACCATCCAAAAAATCAGCCAGCCCTGCTTTTTGTTGTTGGCAAATCTGCCGTAGGTGTGAATCATAGCTGCTGGAATGGAAACCATTGCTAGTGTTTCCAACAGATTAGTAAAAGGGTTGGGATTTTCAAAAGGGTGAGCCGAGTTAATGGCAAAAAATCCGCCGCCATTTTCTCCTAGTTGTTTGATGCTTTCAAAGTGAGCTACTGGGCCGCGAGCAATTACTTGCGTGCCGCCTTCTAAGGTGCGGGCAATTGCCGGACCTGCTAGGGTTTCCGGCACTCCTGAAATTAGCAAAAGGAAGGCAATTATTAAAGAAAGGGGCAGCAGAATCCTGGTGATTGATTGAATTAAATCGATGTAAAAGTTGCCCAGCGGGCGGCCAGTCAATCCCCGAATAAAGGCAATGCCTACTGCTAAACCCGTGGCGGCTGAGGTAAACATTAAAAATCCCAGAGTTAACTGGGATAGATAAGTAAATGTTGTCTCGCCTGAGTAATGCTGTTGGTCGGTATTTGTGAGGAATGAAATAGTTGTGTGCAGCGCAGTGTCCCAGGTTGGTGTGCTTAAACTGGTGGGATTTAAAGGCAGCACTCCTTGAAGCATTAAAATTAGGAAAACAAATATGCCCATTGCTACATTGCTGTAGAGTAACGATCGGGCATACTGCCAACCTGTCATCGAATCAACAACACGGATATTGCTGGCTTTATAGATAAGTTGTTCTACAGGTTTGATGGCGGGGTCGAGGATGGTTTTTTCTCCCATATACACCCGCGCCATGTATTTACCAAACAAAGGCGATATCGCTACTAAAATGATTAGCGTTAATGCGATTTGAATTAATCCTTGCAGCATAATTGAGCCAAAAATTCCTGGTTGGATAAATACGCTTCACTACTGGGGAAAGGGCTTCTAAAAGAAGTCCACAAAACCGGGTGAGTTTTTTTCAAGGTAACATATAGTTCGGGAGCGATGGCCGAATTAAATGCTATTGCTAAGATACAATCTCCGTAGTATATCACCGGGTTTTCGCTAGCTAGAATTACTTGCCCTTTTCTTGCTAACCCAAGCACTGGCAGCTACTGGGCAATTGTATATCACTTAATTCCATGCCGCAATAAGTGCTGTTAAATTGGATGGCAACTTGGATAAGTTGTGGTTCTGCAAAGCTCATATATGAATTCTACTAGCCACAAAATGCGGTTGACTCTTACTAATTACTATACTTAAGGCTATTATTTTTGATAATCAGTCGAGAGGTATAAATTGGTGTTTACAAGTTATGTTACTTTGTCCTATATATTTACTAATATACAAATGTTTAGATAGTGTTCAGAATCTATATTTGCAGATATAGATGCTATCTAAATGCTATTTTTTTGCGCCACAATAGACAAGAGAGTTTTAAGAAAGGTAGAAGGCAGAGAGTGGAGTGTAAATATAAAATTTAAAATGGATTAATTGAGGATGTTGAAAAGCTTATTGACAATAAAAAACCTGGCAATTCAAGAGAAGTACGTGCGGGGAAGGTGGTCGCTGGCTACTTTATTTGCGATCGTGGCAGCGCTAGAATTTACTACGCCGTCGGAGTATCTGTTTGGGTATTTGTACACGGGGCCGATTTTACTGGCAAATTCGCGATTGAGTCGGTTGGGTAAGTTGCAAATTACGCTGCTATCGGCAGCTTTGACGCTGTTAAATTTGTTTGTTCCTCCTGGAGAAGCGATCGCCCTAGCCACTGTCGCAAATAGATCGATCGCAGTCCTGGCTTTAGGGGTGACGGGATATTTGAGCGATCGCAACCAGCAGTACGAAGAGGCGATCGCGCAAACAAAAGCTCAATTGCAGTCGCAGCAGCAGCTAGCTAGCATCCGAGAAGATTTTGTCTCTACTTTGAGTCACGACTTAAAAACGCCGATGCTGGGGGCGATCGAAACAATTAAAGCTTTCCAGCAGGCAAAATTTGGGAATGTCACCGCCAGTCAGCAAAAAGTTCTCGAAACAATGGCGCGATCGCACAAAATGTCTCTACAATTAGTAGAAACGCTGCTGGATGTTTACCGCAACGATGCCGAAGGTTTAAAACTGCAACTTGCTCCCGTAAATTTAGTAGCTTTGGCAGAAGAAGTAATTGCAACACTCATCCATTTATCAGCGGCGCGCCGGGTTTACATTAATATGAGTTACGGAGAGTCCGATTTCCGCCGCTCTTTGTGGGTAAACGGCGATGCGGTGCAACTCCAGCGCGTTTTTGTTAATTTGTTAACAAACGGAATCAATCATTCTCCTCGCGGCGGCAAAGTAGAAATTGTTATGGAATCTTATTCGAGTTATCAGGTGGTGAAAGTTATCGATAGCGGGTTGGGAATTACAGCAGATGAATTGCCCCAGTTGTTCGAGCGTTTTTATCAAGGACACAGCGATCGGCAAGCCAAAGGATCGGGGTTGGGATTATACTTATCTCGCCAAATTATTGACGCCCACGGCGGTATAATTTGGGCAGAAAATAAATTGCCTTTAGGCGCTTTATTTGGATTTAGACTACCTGCCATCCCAGAGAAATGAAACCAGCCTATCCATTGCGAATTCTTCTAGTTGAAGACGACGAACTATTTCGGTTGGGACTGCAAACCCGATTGCAGCAAGAAAATTGCTTGCAAATAATTGCCGAGGCGGAAGATGGGGAAACGGCGGTTGAATTGACTCAGGAACACTTGCCGGATGTGGTAGTTCTCGATGTCGGTTTGCCGGGAATTGGTGGCATAGAAGCTTGCCACCAAATTAAACAGCGGCATCCAGCAATTCCGGTTTTAATTTTAACATCTCACGCCCAAAAATCGTTAATTGAAAGGTTAATTTCAGCGGGGGCTCAGGGATATTGCCTCAAGGGAATTGCGGCGGAAACCTTGGTTTTGGCAATTCGATCGGTAGCGGCGGGTGCTTCGTGGTGGGATCAGGCGGCAACTGCGGAAATTCGGGCGGTTTTTGCTAATCCTGAACCTGTCAAAGGTGGCTCAAAATCCGAAGTTTTAGACAATCCCCTGACGAAGCGGGAACAGGAAATCTTAGCTTTAGTTGCGGGGGGCAAAAGCAATCAGGAAATTGCTCAAATATTGTACATTGCTCCTGGTACAGTGCGAGTTCACGTACACGCGATTTTGCAAAAGTTAGAAGTGCGCGATCGCACTCAAGCTGCTGTACTCGCCATTCAGAAAGGATTGGTAGCAGAAGAACTGTTAGGCAGTCAATCTTAAGTGGGGGCCGTTTATAATGATTCAAAAGTTCGCTCTCTACCTAAAAAATATGAGTTTTGTCAATTTGGTAATTCCAGGCAAAAGATTAATTAAAACAAAAATAATGAACTATTGTAATTTTTATATACCTAATTTTTCCTTCACTTAGGCCATCATCAGATTTATCTTTTTGAGCATATGTAGAACTTAAGCTTTTGCACATTTAAACGGTGATACAAGTATTACCCTGGTTTTTAAATTGTCGCCCCCATTTAATTATTAATTGTCATTCCTTTAAGAGGATCTGCAATAAATACTCTAGCTCTTCAATTGATTAAACTGGACTTCCCCCATACAAATGTACTAATAGTCCTCAAACTCTCACTTAACAAAGAATTCAACTGTTGAGCTAAAAATTTGTACCCATTAATAAGTAATAGCTGACGCAGGCGATCACGCTCAATTGTTGTAGATGCAATATAATTGCCGAACACAAACAGATATCAATCATCTACATGGGTACAAAATTATTCACTCAACAATTGAAACCTTTGTGCTGAAAGGATTTTGAGCCTATGTAAATATATTTGCAGGGGAAGTTCCGCCTAAAATTTAACCCCTAGTCGTGACAGTTGGCCTTAGTCCTATAATGGCTGAAAACCCTCAATATCAGTTCCAAAACTTGGTTTCTTAGTGCGCGAGTGCGAACTAATTAAGATATTTTTAAGGAGAGGGAACTGGTGGCAGAAAATTGCTACTACCTTTATAACCGGATAAAATAGCCAGTTTCTCCAAAGATTGCCGGCCCGTGTAATATTTACCCCGAATTTCCCAAGTGGGATAAGCTTTAATATTAGCAGCTTTGCACAAATCTGGTTGAGCATTTTTGCCTCTGGGATCGCACTCAATGTAAGTAATGGCGGTAAATGCTTCTTTGCCGAAAAGTTCTTGTTGTGTGTGACAGTGAGGACACCAGTAAGCCCCGTACATTCTAGCTTTGATGGTCTGCAAATGGGTTGCTAAAGCTATTTGATCCGGCACGGATTCGCTGCGAATAAGTGGCGCTTCTTGTTCAGTAACAGGCTGTGCGGAAGGGGGAGCAGGTGGAAGGGTTTGTGCTAATTTTGGAGTGGATTTCTTGCTGAAAGTGAACTGTGCAATTCCTCCGTCTGCTTTGGTAGTGACGAAAATCCCCAAAGTCAGGAAAATGCCGATCGCACAAAAGTTGAATTTGCTTACTCTCATCTTGGGTTTCATCTTGAATTTACTAGGATTTCGCGAGCTTGATTCATAGCCTCTACAGCATTGTTTACCACAAAGATGTTAAATTGTGCTAAACCTTTAAAAAAAAGTTGACTTTCGGCGCTGTGATTTAACAATATAACTTGTTTGTTAGCTTTGAGGGCGAGGGCAATTTCCGAAGCTGTACCCGTCCCCATTCCGCAGGCAATTATTACATCTGAAGAAAGAATGTTAATGTTATTTCTGGCGTTTCCCATATCGGTGACAATGGCAATATCTACAGCTTCAGAAATGCCGCGAGTGTCATTCCCCGGAAGTATGCCCACTGTTAAACCGTTAGCTGATTTTGCTCCTTTGTTGGCGGCATCCATGACGCCGACATTTCTACCGCCAGTTAGCAATATCCATCCTGCTTCGGCGATGAGTTGTCCGAGTTGATAGGCGTTTTCTAAGTCGGTTGATGTGGCACTGTCGCCCGGCCCCATGATGCCAATGATGATTTTTTTCATAGTTTTGGGATGAATATATCGCATTCTTGAAAGATAGAGAACCCTTCTGAATCTGGGCGAAAAAGGGCACTCACTCTTTCTTAGCCAGATGCCGCAGCCTCACCTGTCACAATCGTTTTTTATTTATTTTTATCCACCAACATTTAGTATAATTGAGTCGAATTTTGTGTAACAATAAAATATATCATTTTTTAGAAGTCTGCGCCTCATTAATTTATGTAAAAATTTTAATTTAATTGGATTGATAACTAAGTATATTTAACTAAGCACATTTATGTATAATACTGCTGAGAAAGGGGGAATAAGCGATCGCCCGTTCCCCTTTTTCAGGATCGTGCAGGGGTTGTAGACTTGGATACAAAGCACAGAGACAAAGGCTTTAAGGCTTAAATCGATGTGAACCTCTTGTGTCAAAATTCAATCATTCAACTTTCACACGCGTTCCCTGCAGGAAAAGCCCTACAAAAAACTAAAAAATCTCCCCAACAATCATCCCCGCCAATATAACAAACCCCACCCAAACATTTTGGCGAAAGATTTTGCCGTAAACAAGCTTAGGAAGATCCGCATTTCGCAGTTGACTGTATTGCAAAAACCACAAAATCGCCGCCGCACTAATTGCCATCCAAAAACCCATGTGCAAGTGCAGATTAATTCCCATTGCTGCTAACAAACCGACAGTACCAACAAAGAAAAAACCCACAGCATTAGCAGCATTATTCCCAAAAAATATCGCGCTGGAATTCACGCCCAAACGCAAATCGTCTTCCCGATCGCTCATCGCATAAACTGTATCAAATCCCATCGTCCAAAACACGACTGCACCCCACAGCAGCCAAGTCGCTAATTCTAATTCGTCAACGGCGGCGCTCCAACTAATTAAAACTGCAAAACCCCAGGCAATTGATAACACTAATTGTGGCACGGGAAAGAATCTTTTTGCTAGGGGATAGCAGATAATTACTGGTACGGCAGCGACACACAGCCAGAAACTTAAAGGATTGAGATAAAAAGCGAGAATCGCCGCGCAAGCAAAGGAAATTAAGGCAACTCCTATTCCAGTTTGCACGGTGAGGGCGCGGGATGCTAGGGGGCGCGAGCGCGTTCTTTCTACTTCGGGATCGATATCGCGATCCCACAAGTCGTTGATGACACATCCAGCCGCACTTGTGGCTAAGGTACCCAATACAATCACACCCACCAATGCTGTTGGCGGCCTCCCGTCTGCTGCTAAAAAGACGGCCCAGAGGGCTGGAATCATTAAAATGAGCCTTCCTGCTGGTTTGTCCCATCTCAAAAGCCTCACGACGGTTAGCAATGTGGATTCGGGTTGGCGATCGGACTCTGTAAGCATTTCGATTGTAGATTGGAGATTTTTAACTCTAAATTTTATCAAATTTTAGGCACAATCACTTACTATCTCTGCTGCCGATCGCACTTCTGCCAGAATTGCAAACAGGTGAAAGTCTTAGCCTGTCAGCATTTCCCGATTTTTGCTAATTTAATAGAATGCCTAACTGGATTCGTGAAATAATCATAAATATCTGTCAACCCCGATACACTCCAATGGTTAATTCACTTGCTTCTGCGGAGTCAAATCGCATTATTGCTGCTATTGATATGGGTACTAACTCGTTTCACATGGTGGTGGCGCGCATCGATCCGAAATTGCCCGCGTTTACGATTATTGCTAGAGAAAAAGATACTGTTAGGTTGGGCGATTGCGAGGCTAAGACAGGGTGCTTAAAGTCAGAGGTTATGGAAAGGGCTCTTGCCACTCTGCGGCGTTTTCAAGATATTGCTAAAACTTTCAATGCTGAACAGATTATCGCTGTTGCTACGAGTGCAGTTCGAGAAGCCCCTAACGGGCGGGATTTTCTCAAACAAGTTGCTGAAGAATTAGACCTGAATGTTAGTTTAATTTCCGGTCAAGAAGAAGCGCGGAGAATTTATCTGGGCGTTCTTTCCGGTATGGAGTTTAACAATCAGTCTCAGGTGATTATTGATATTGGAGGCGGTTCTACGGAGTTGATTTTAGGAGACAGTTCTGAGCCTCGCTGTCTCACCAGTACAAAAATTGGTGCTGTTCGCTTAACAGGACAATTTGTCAAAAGTGACCCGATTAGTAGGGAGGAGTTTGCTTATTTGCAAGCTTATATTCGGATTTCGCTGGAAAGACCGATCGAGGAATTGCGATCTCAATTCCATGATGGCGAACCTTTGCGATTGATTGGCACTGCTGGAACCATCGAAACTCTGGCTGCTATTAACGCTCGCGAAAAGTTCGGAACTGTTCCGAGTCCGCTGGCTGGATATCAGTTAGGTTTAAAAGATTTGCGCGATTTAGTCAATCGCTTTCGCAAACTTTCTTACTCGGAAAGGTTGGCAATTCCAGGAATGTCGGACAAGCGGGCGGAAATTATTCTGGCCGGCGCTTTGATTTTGCAGGAAGCTATGATACTATTAGGAATGGAATCGCTGACTGTTTGCGATCGCTCTCTGAGAGAAGGCGTAATTGTTGACTGGATGCTGGCCCACGGTTTAATTGAAAACCGCTTGCGCTATCAAAGTTCAATCCGCCAGCGCAGCATTCTGCACATGGCGGACAAATATCAAGTCAATTTAGAACAAAGCGAAAGAACCGCAGCATTTGCGCTCAATTTCTTTGACCAAACTCAAGGAATTCTGCACAATTGGGGAGCCGAAGAACGCGAGTTGCTGTGGGCGGCCGCGATTTTGCACAACTGCGGTTTGTACGTCAGTCATTCGGCGCACCACAAGCATTCTTACTATTTAATTCGTAATGGTGAGTTATTGGGATACTCTGAAACAGAGATTGAAGTCATTGCTAATTTAGCTCGCTATCACCGGAAGAATCCTCCGAAAAAGAAGCACGAAAATTTTATCGTTCTTCCTAAAAATTACCGAGAAGTAGTGAGTAAGTTGCATCCTTTTCTGCGGTTGGCTGTGGCTTTGGACAGGCGGCAGATTGGCGCAATTTCGGATTTTAAGTGCGAACACCGCCCGGAAGTTCGAGAGTTTCACTTGCGGCTGCAACCGATGAATCCCGAAGACGATTGCGCTCTGGAACTCTGGAGTTTGGATTATAAAAAGCCGTCTTTTGAAGATGAGTACAATCTCAAATTAGTGGCAACTTTGGAACCGACTCTGGTTCCAGTTTAAAGAGGACGCAGAGCCTGGAAACGAGAAACTTTAGGGTGCGTAGTATCAGAGAGAGTCAAGGTAGTGAAGAATACCCTCAAACCTTTAAAATCTCGCAGGCTGCGATGCTTAAATCTTTTTCTTTTAACAGGCGATCGGCAGTAAACTAGGTTTATTGCCGATCGCCTGCCGCTAGGATCAGGTAAAGTAGGTCGATCGCCCCAATACGCTGCTTGAGGGCAGGCTACACATAAAAACTAAAAGATTGCAAGCGTTTGATCGACTTATATACCAGGCTCGGCATTCACGCTAGACAGGGCTAATGATGTAATGCTTACCCGAAGATGGTAAAATCATTCAGATCGATCGCACTAGCTTGCACTCCCTTTAAAGCAGCCAACAATTGACCGTTCTGACCAATCCTGATGAAAGCTGCATTAGCATTTTGGGTAATACTAAGTTGAGCAAAAGTTAGACCCCCTGCTAACACCAACAAATCTTCACCTTTTGTGAAATCAGTAATTTGATCGCTGCTTTCACCTGGCGTTAAAACAAAGCGATCGCGCCCCATTCCGCCGCTGAGAATATCATTGCCCAAACCCCCAATCAGACAATCGTCACCTTTGCCGCCGTAGAGAGTATCATTACCCTCCTCGCCGCATAGCTTGTCACTACCGCCGTTGCCAAACATCAAATCATTGCCCGCACCACCGCACAGGGAATCAGGCTCGCCGTTAAAGTCGATCGCACTGTCTCCTAAAATAGTATCGTCGCCGTCGTCGCCACAAATGCTATCACTGCCGCGATCGCCCCACAGCCGATCATTGCCAGTACCCCCCACCACAACGTCATTGCCCTTGCCGCCATAAACCGTATCATTGCCCTCGCCGCCGCTTAGAGTATCCGCAGCATCTCCCCCATTCAAGAAGTCGCTGCCAGCAGCGCCAAACAGCAAATCGCGTCCATTCGAGTCAGGGCTAAACGGGTCAAAACTGCCTCCAAACAAGCAGTCGTTACCCTGATCCCCAACCAGAGTGTCATTGCCTTTGTCACCCCAAATCAAGTCATCGTCTTTGCCGCCGATCGCCACATCATCGCCCTTACCCCCAAAAATGAGCTCGTCGCCGGCCTGACCGTTGAGGTAATCATTGCCACCGCCACCAAATAGCAGGTCTCTGTCTGCATTCGGGCCAAGGGGGATATTGCTGGGCCGTCCTCCATAAATATTGTCGTTGCCCCTTTCGCCCAGAAGAATGTCGTCGCCGTTTAAACCGCTGATAACGTCGTTGAGATTGCCGCCGGTGAGGAAGTCGCTGCCGTCAGTGCCATTGAAAGTGCGATCAACTGAATTCGGGCCTGGAATCGAACCGATCGCGGGTAGGGTAATCTGTTCGCAAATGCAATCGCGATCGTCTGGAGTTCCCGTGGGAGTCGGAGTTCCCGTGGGAGTTGGAGTCGGAATTTCCGTTGGCGTTGGAGTTCCCGTAGGAGTCGGAGTTCCCGTGGGAGTCGGAGTTCCCGTGGGAGTTGGAGTCGGAGTCCCCGTGGGAGTCGGAGTCCCCGTGGGAGTCGGAGTCGGAGTTCCGGTTGGAGTCGGAGTTCCGGTTGGAGTCGGAGTTCCGGTTGGGGTCGGAGTTCCGGTGGGAGTCGGAGTTCCCGTGGGAGTCGGAGTTCCGGTTGGAGTTGGAGTTCCCGTGGGAGTTGGAGTTCCCGTGGGAGTCGGAGTTCCGGTTGGAGTTGGAGTTCCCGTGGGAGTCGGAGTCGGAGTTCCGGTTGGGGTCGGAGTTCCCGTGGGAGTTGGAGTTCCCGTGGGAGTTGGAGTTCCGGTGGGAGTTGGAGTTCCGGTGGGAGTCGGAGTTTCCGTGGGAGTCGGAGTTTCCGTGGGAGTTGGAGTTTCCGTGGGAGTCGGAGTTTCCGTGGGAGTCGGAGTTCCGGTGGGAGTCGGAGTTCCGGTGGGAGTCGGAGTTCCGGTGGGAGTCGGAGTTCCGGTGGGAGTCGGAGTTCCCGTGGGAGTCGGAGTTCCGGTTGGAGTTGGAGTTCCCGTGGGAGTTGG
>NZ_JAUBPU010000100.1:0-11647 GCF_036700885.1 Microcoleus sp. S13_B4 | reverse complement strand
TGTTCTAAGTATGTTGCTAATCTCTGCGCTGTCCATCGTCCAAAGTCATATCCTAATTCTTGAGGGTCTTTTTCTATAGTTTCTAATAATATCTCTATATATTTATCTGTGGCTTTTTTGTGATTTCCCTTCATCCTCTCATCTATTAGACTTTCTAAATTGTCGGGGTCTCCCTTCATACACCAATAAGATACTTTGTTTACCGAACAACCCAAAAAATCAGCAATTTTAGATTGTGTCTTGCCGTCATTGAGCAATAATAAAATTAGAATTCTTTCTCTAATATTTGCCTTTTCTTCCTCTCTTAAGGCTTTTTGTAGTTTCTCTATTTGTTGGGGAGTGAGATGGTTTTTAGCTGGCATTTTTGTAGAGATTGACTAAACTCATTTTTTATTATACCCTATTTAAAGGTACAACAGCTTAATTACCGTTTCCTGATTTATCTGCAATGGTTACAATTTTTAGGTACACAGATGTGATTGTAATACAATAATTTAGGCTATAAGAGGAGTGAATAGAAATGAAAATCATAAAAATTTCTCATGCTAACACAAATAATGATATCGAAGTTGAAAGAGAATCTTTTTCAATCAAAAACTACAATATAGAAAGTTTCTTGATAGCACAAGAGGCTGAAATTATAAAAGAAACTCAAAAACAATTTGAAAAAATATTAGAAGAACAATATAATCCTAAACCTAAATCTAAACCTAATGTTCTTGACTTTATAATGAATTTTCCTATACCTACTGAGAAGATGATTGTTGCAAGCGTTCAGGCACTAGACACCTTATTTACTCAAAAAGAACGTCAAGAAGAATTCGCTAAGATTGTTATAAGGAAAACTCTTACAGATTTTTTACCAAATCTCACTAGCACGATAGAGAAAGTTGAAATTATATCACTTGATATGGCAAGAAAAAAATATCCTAGAACTCGCAATCTTTCAATTGGTACTTATACTCAACATCCTCGTGATAGTTTACGTCTGACACGTCTTGAACATTATCATAAAAATTTAGCTTTAGAAAAGGATGATGAATTAATAGTGCTTCTCGGTCGAATGGGAGCTAAGTCGCTAAGAATTATGGAAATTGATAATGAACAGAAATCTGGTTCTATCAATACAGGGGTTGATACAGTTTTTGTTGATGCCAAGGGAGGTGCAAACCTTTCTAGTAAATTTGAGAAAAATAAAGATTTAGTTGTCACTTTTGAAGGTAATATTGTTGATATAGATTCAGATTTGTTAGAGAAATCTTTATGGTTTTCTGATGACAGTAAACTACTTTCTATATTTGAGAGCCGACGATTTAATCTTAACAAAATACAAGAATACACTTTAAGAAACACTTATACAGAAACATTTGATTTTGATTTTAATTTAGCGGCAAGGTATTTAACAAGTCAGGCTGATTTGAATGGTGAATATCAAGCTATTAGTAAAAAAGAAAGATTCTTTCATATAGAATTTGGAAAATGAAAATGAATGGTTAAAGAGGAAATACCGATTTCGTCACGTAATAGCAGGGTTTATAGGGCTTAGGCGGGAAAATGTGAGTATCCCCGCCTAGCTTGATTTATAGATGTTTGAGGCTCTAAATCAGGATATGCTCTTATCCTGATTTAGTAAAATAACGTGCCTGATATTTGTTGGTCTTATTAACTGGTTCCCAGGCTCTAGCCTGGGAACCGAGATCCAGAGGCTCTGCCTCCCTAACGGATAAAAATAAAAACAGGAGGCAGATGCTCATGGAATGTGTTCCCAGGCTAGAGCCTGGGAACGAGCAAACACCTACGCTTTGCGCTTCCGACGGCGAATCAGCACACTCATTACTTGCTTCGGATTAGCTGCACGTTGTAGGGGACTCCAATCGCCAACTTGGGCAAATCCCAGGCGGTACAAAGTGAGTATAGTTTCCCTGACACCCTTGGGCGAACCTGTCACCGTTACACAAACCACATCCTGTTCCGATTCTGCTGCTGAGTCGTCATTTGGCCGATCGAATTTGTTGTCGTCAGGCAAGAATTCCTGTGACATAATTATGTTCTCCTGGTTTTAGGTTTTCTAGAAAAACCCAAAAACCCAGCCGCCCCGCTTTTCAACACATAGCAGGGCGGCTACAGAGAGTGTTATCATACTCCGTTAGCCTCCAGACTGCTTGTCCCAGTTTGGCGGTTATGCTGTCCATTGCTGTTACCAGCAGCTTTGGGCAGTGCAACTAGATTTTTGGGCGACGCCGGCTACTTCCTCTACAAGCAAAGTAACCTCTAACTTCAAAGCGTAGCCGCAGACGGGGGCCTGTGTCAATCCATTTGGGATTTGGGATTTGGGAAAGGTGCGTCAGCTTTGAGATTGCTTCACTACCTTCGCAATGACAGAAAATCCTAGTACGTGCATCCAGGATTAACTGGTTCCCAGGCTAGAGCCTGGGAACCAGCAATCGCCTACTTCCTAGGCTTTGCGCTACAGTTATAATATTAAAATCAATTTAAAAAGTGCGATCGACCCCGCTATCATCAGCCCAAAAACTTGCACTCAAGGATAATTATGCTGCACAATCTTCAGCAATCTCACGAACAAGAGATACAGACGATTACTCAAGTTTTGGGAAAAATCACCAACCGCACGGCGGATCAGATTAAACCATTACTAGATGCGATGCTCAAACAGCTAATTGAACCTCAACAACCTCCATTTTATGAAACAGCTACCCCAACAGAATGGTCAATAGCATTTCAAGAATGGGTTGACAGTCATCGTACCCTAAATCTCCCCACTCTTTCAGATGAAGCTATTAGCAGAGAGAGCATTTATGGAGACAGAGGTTAAATGCCGTTTCTCGTAGATACAAACATACTGCTGCGTAGCATCGATACAGCACACCCAATGAATCCTGATGCTGTCAATGCCGTGATTACTCTGCGCGATCGCGGGGAACAACTTTATATCGTACCCCAAAATTTGATCGAGTTTTGGAACGTTTGCACGCGCCCGATCCAGAGAAATGGATTAGGGCGTACTGCAACAGAAGCAGAGGCAGAAATTAATCGCTTAAAACAGCTTTTTCCTCTGTTGTTGGATACCGAAGCAATTTATCAAGAATGAGAGCGACTGGTTATAACACATAAGGTTGTAGGTGTTATACCAATTTTTTATGATGCCCCGTAGAATCCGATCCCCCCTAGCCCCCCTTAATAAGGGGGGGACAAGATTCCGCTCAAAGTCCCCCTTCTTAAGGGGGATTTAGGGGGATCGAGATATGTGCAACTTCACATTAAATTAGTGTTAACGTTCATGATGCGCGGCTAGTTGCTGCTATGCTAGTTCATGGTTTAACCCATATCCTAACTTTTAACATTGCTGATTTCGCTCGTTATTCACAAATTACGGCTGTTAATCCTCCAACTGTAAAGCCTTGATTAATTGGGAATTTAACAGAAATGGTAAGGTGCGTCAGTTCGAGATTATCGATTTTTAGCGGAAATAACGGCAACTGACGCACCCTACGACTCAACTTGGTGTGAGCAAAATTAGCTGTTTTGATAAGATCGATCGCACTTCATCCAATCCCATCTCCACATCCGCCAAAATCTCTCCCACAGTTTTGGTATTGCAAGCTTGCAAAAACTCAAATTCCGCACTTGACAAATTGAGCAATTGGTAGTTGCAATCAAACACTTGTTGACTAGGCCAACCGTGCATACAACCACTCAACTCAGGAATTGCTGCCAAAAGTGCCTGATCGTCCGACCAATCAATTTTATTAACAGGCTTTTTGCCCAAGAAAAACTCGTAATGAGTGATTTCCGTATCCAACAACTCAATTAATCTATAAAGCTCCCGTTCCGTCAAACCCTGAGCTCTTTCTATCAATTCCGGCGCTTTCCCCAAAAGTCTTTCTAACTCCCAATATCCCGGATTTGAGAAACCGATAAATTCCAATCCCGAAGCGTCAATTAACTCGAACAAAGTCTCGATATTGTAGTCAATTTCCTGCGGGTGAACGTACATATCAGCAAAACATTCGTCCCGCTGATTTTCTGCTGCCCAACGCAGTTTTTCGTACTTGACAAGACGGTTGTTTTCGGGTAATGAAGCAAAGATTTGACGACCGACTTTCACACCATCGGGATAGTCACCTTTTTGCGGGCCTTGGAGAAGGGCGATCGCCCTTTGCATCAGTTGAATTTCCCAGCGTCCGAGCTCAGCATACACAAAAATGTGCATCAAACCGCCCTCCGCCAACTTCGCCGCCAGCGCTTGAATGCCCCGGATCGGATCGGGTAAGTGGTGCAGCACGCCCACGCAGTTGATCAAATCAAACTCGCCCTCTAACTCGGCGGCATCGTACAGGCTGAGGTGGCGGAAATCAGCTTCGCGGGCTCCCGATCGCCGACAGCGTTCTTGTGCTACCTTCAAAGCACCTTCACTCAGGTCGATCGCCGTCACCGAAGCTTCAGGATTGAGGTGAATCAGATAATCGGTGCTCGAACCAGTGCCACAGCCAGCATCTAAAATCCGAATATCGAGTTTTGGCGGCTTTTGGCCAGTGCAAAAATTGTAAGCATCAGGCCAACTCCAGCGCCAGTTGTACCCTGGGGGCGGTTCATCTGACAAAGGATCGGGCGGGAAAGGGAAAGTATCGTACAGCCGCCGCACGGCAGCACTGATATCAGGCGTAGTATCCATAGGTGAGGTAGTAGTGCGTGAGTTTTGAGATTGGTTGTCAGTAGCTACGGAATAACAGCGCTAGGCCATGCACTTCTGTTGCTGCGTTACTGGCAACAAAAGTGTCGTTTCGCGATAGTTGGGCACGCCTGAAACCGAGGGATCGGGCGATCGACCAACCCCTGATAGCCAAGCCCTGACAGCTTCTGCGTAATAAAACTTATCATTTTTTCTCATATAAGCTCTCTTAAATCTATACAATAAATCTCGACAGGCTTTTTAACAAACAAGGACTGTCAATAACCCACCGCTGAACTGTCGGGTAAAGCGGAGGCGTCTCTCAAGAGAGCAAGAGGCCCCGAAACAGGCAGAAGAAAATTTTTGATTTTCTTTTCCCTTAATTGACGGCACTTGCTGCAATCGCCCAAAGGCAACTCTCCTGCCGAGTCTTTTTTTCCACGGGTATACCGGCGGATCGCAGCGGAGGGAGTACCCCGTGCCTGCCTTCGGATCGGACATTTCCCGGCAGGCAGAAAGATGAAACCAAAACATTTTAATCTAAGAAAGTAAGCGCGCCCGAACCTCGTGACAGGTAAAGGCAAAAAGTAAACAAAGCAAAAATACCTACTTTGACCTGCATCAGAAGGCAAGGTTAGTCTGGTTAAATGCTGCAACTATTTGGATAGGGAGCTAAGGAGTCTAATGACTGTAAAGGCAAGTGGTGGAAGCTCGGTTGCGCGTCCGCAACTATATCAAACTGTACCGGTCGCAACAATTTCGCAAGCAGAACAGCAAGACCGCTTTCTACAGCGGGGCGAACTCAGCGAACTAGCAAGTTATTTCAGTTCCGGGGCTCTTCGGATCGATATCTCTGCGACGCTGACCCAAAACTCGGAACTGATAGTATCCCGCGCAGCCAACCGGATTTTTACCGGCGGTTCCCCGCTGGCATTTTTGGAAAGACCACAAGAACCTGCGATGGCTGTAGCAGGCGCGGCTCGCGGCGGCTCGGCGAATGTCTCTGAAGGCATGAAACTGGGAAATGTCACCTACGTAGAAAGCCGCGCTGGCGGCAACGGCGGTGGCGGCGGTGGTTTCTTGGGGCTAGGAAATCTATTTTCTGGCAACGGTGGCGGCTACAGCGGCCCAATCCCCGCAGGATTTCAGCCGATCAATGTCTCGCGCTACGGCCCGGGCAACATGACCAAATCTCTGCGGGATTTGAGCTGGTTTTTGCGCTACATCACCTACGCAATTGTCGCTGGCGACCCGAATATTATTTCGGTGAACGTGCGCGGATTGCGGGAAATCATCGAAAATGCTTGCTCTTCGGCGGCCACAATTGTGGCAATGCAGGAAATGAAGGCAGCATCCTTGGGCTATTTCAGAAACAATGCAGAGGCAAGTGCGATCGTCGGACAGTATTTCGACGTAGCAATTACCGAATTCAAAGCTCCCACACCTTCAGACAAGGTGCGGCAGCGCGAAAGCAACGACCAGCAAGGGCTGCAACTGCCTCAAATCTACTTCAACGCAGCCGAGCGGCGATCGAAATTCGTCATGAAAACCGGTCTGTCTTCGGCCGAAAAGCTCGAAGTAATCAAAGCAGCTTACCGCCAAGTATTCGAGCGCGATATTACCCGCGCATACAGCCAAAGCATTTCTGACCTGGAATCCAAGGTCAAAAATGGCGAAATCTCGATGAAAGAGTTTATTCGTCGTCTTGGCAAATCTCCTCTTTACCGTCAGCAATTCTACGAGCCTTTTGTCAACAGCCGTGCTGTAGAATTAGCCGCTCGTCACTTCCTAGGTCGCGGTTTGAGCTCGCGGGAGGAATTTAGCAAGTATTTTGCGATCGTCAGCAAAGGCGGCCTGCCAGCCCTCGTAGACGCGATGGTTTA
Organism: Microcoleus sp. S13_B4; assembly: GCF_036700885.1. Taxonomy (NCBI): domain Bacteria; kingdom Bacillati; phylum Cyanobacteriota; class Cyanophyceae; order Oscillatoriales; family Microcoleaceae; genus Microcoleus; species Microcoleus sp. S13_B4. The sequence goes on along the minus strand of NZ_JAUBPU010000100.1, from coordinate 5,074 downwards.
TTCCCAGGAGTATTCCGACTACTTCGGCGAAGAAACAGTGCCTTACCTGCGCGGTTTGGGCCAAGAAGCTCAGGAATGTCGCAACTGGGGCCCGCAAATTGATTTGTTCAATTTCAGCGCTCCGTTCCGCAAGGTTCCTCAGTTCATCACCTTGTTTGCTGGCTACAACCAGCCTCTGCCAGACCAGCACGTTTACGGTGTTGGCAATGATCCGTTAGAAATTCAGTTTGGCGCGATTTTCCCGAAAGAAACTCGCAACCCCAAGAGCCGTCCGGCTCCCTTCGGCAAGGACACCCGCCGCATCCTGATCCGTCAAGGTGCAGGTATTGACAATCAGTTGAGCAATCCGGCGGCTCGCGGCGCTGCTCCTGGTTCTCTCGGCCCCAAGGTCTTTAAATTAGACCAGTTACCGAGCAACTATGTTGCTTCCAAGAAAACTGCCCGCGGTGTTTCGAGCAGCTACAGCAATGCTTCCAGTGTCAAATTTACCGAAAGTTCCACACAAGCGGTGATTCGGGCAGCTTACCTGCAAGTGTTTGGTCGCGACGTGTTCGACGGCCAGCGCCAAAAGGTAGCGGAAATTAAGCTGGAAAACGGCGAGATTCCGATGCGCGAGTTTATTCGGATGTTGGCGAAGTCTGACGTGTTCCGCAATATGTACTGGAGCAAGCTTTACGTTTGTAAGGCGATCGAGTACATTCACCGCCGACTCCTGGGACGCCCTACCTATGGCCGCCAGGAAATGAACGCTTACTTTGACATTTGCGCCAAGAAGGGTTTCTACGCGCTGGTCGATAGCATCCTGGACAGCACGGAGTACAACGAAGCTTTTGGGGAAGATACAGTGCCCTACGAGCGCTATGTAACTCCCGGTGGTTTGTCGATGCGGACGATGCGATCGGGTTCCGTCGCTGAGCAAAATGTCCAAGCTCAGACACCCGAAACTCCTCGGTTTATCGAACTCGGCACTGCGCTCGATCGGGGCGAATTCGAGTTACAAAATAGCCTCGCTCAAGGTGTCAGCAAGCGACGCGAACAAACTAAGGTGTTCAAGCTGACGACTACTTCGGACAAAGTAGCTTTGAAAACTTTAATTCAAGCTGCTTACCGTCAAGTTTTTGAGCGCGACATCAACCCCTATGTTGTGAAGAATGAATTCACGGCGCTGGAAAGCAAACTTGGCAACAATGAAATCAATCTCAAGGAGTTCATTGAGGCTTTGGGTTCCTCGTCGCTGTACATCAAACAGTTCTACGCACCTTATCCCAATACTAAGGTGATTGAGTTGGGAACCAAGCACTTCTTGGGCCGTGCTCCCCGCAATCAAGCGGAGATTCGGACGTACAACCAAATCTTGGCAAGTAAAGGGATTAAGGGCTTTATCAACGCGATGTTGAACAGCGTTGAATATGCCGAGGCGTTTGGCGAGGATACTGTTCCTTACCGTCGCTTCCCGACTCTGCCTGCTGCGAATTTCCCGAATACTGAAAGGCTGTACAATCAACTCACCAAGCAGAATGATGAGTTGGTGGTTCCAAGCTTTGAGCCAGTAGCTGCTAGTGACAGAAGCTAGATTGATTTGAGGTTTTAGAGGTTAGATTAGTGCTAATTTAACATCTAAAATTAGTTAAAGGGCTAGTGTAATTGCTAGCCCTTTTTTATTACCGGTTTGTTGAGCTGTCTTGATTAATTTTGAATTTTTAACCGCGGATGAATGCTGATGAAAAAGATGTTATACCAATTTTGTTTAGCATGAGGTACAGGCTCTGAATGCCGAAAAGAATAAGCTCCTCACTACGACGGTTTGTCACCGTTCATCGGCTCAGCTATATTCAATTTAGATGGCATAAAAACATTTTGTAAATGTAAGTAATTGTTAGCAAATATCACAAAAAGTCTTACCGTTAATCAACCCTTTCTTCCCTTCAAAATCTAGTTACTTCCTGGCTGTGTTACCTGCCAACTGACTTCACCGAGGCAATCCGAGGCGCTGCTCCTACTTCTGAAGCGCCAGTAATGGCAGAGGCGATCGCCCCACTCAGACTTCCTTGCTCAGTCATCAAACTCAGGGCAGTAATATTTAGGAGCTAGAGCGTTAAGCGCATCAACTTCAGCATTGCCTTGAGGTTGCAGCAAGTCGATCGACATTCCCGCACTGAGCGCATTACATATCCCGCGCGCACGTTCGATAGCAGCTTGGGGATTTCGCTGAACGCGAGAGACGGCCTCGGAGGACGATGAATTGAGCCGTTTGCTCAACGATCGTTGGTAACTATTAAGAAAGTCCTGGTCATTTGGCTGTAAAGCGATCGGGCGGCCTCTGCCACTACTTCCACAAAGCTTACCTAAGTCGATCGTTCGACCATCACTCGTCTGTATATAGCAAACATAATCAACAGGTATTTGAGCGACTGAATCACTAGATTGAGATAAATCAGCGCCAAAGGCGATCGACACCATTACCAGAGAATAAAACACTCGTTTCGACTGGCGGACGTATTGCACGACTCTTCAAACTCCCACAAACCGTTAAACTTTCATAATTTTCTAGAGAACCAACACCGCATATTGACACCATCCGGCGTAATTCACCATATTCTGCATAGTGCGAACATAAGAGCGTTTTACAGCTCAATAAAATGCTCGCACTATAAGCCAGTAATGTTATGCTCCTCGTTGAGACTTCCAAGGACCCCAAATGGCAAACGTGATGCCTGGGGTTTGGATATTAACGAACATAGTTCGACCATCCGGCGAAAAGCAGGCTCCCGCAAACTCGCTACCGTTGAGAGCATTTTTTACCAGATGATACAGTTCCCCGTTGGGAGTTACGCCCACCACGAACTGCTCATCATTGCCATCTTCGCAAATAATCAGATCGCCATGAGGTGCCACAACAATGTTGTCAGGACCATCAAGTTCGTCAGCCGATTTAGCCTCAACAAAAAGTTCGATCGTCTCTCGATCGGGAAGATACCGCCAAACCTGACCAAATCCGTTCGGTCCGCCCTTGGCGTCAACAGAGCCACCGTTCGTACAACAGAAGTAAACTTCACGATTGCCGTACCAGATGCCTTCCCCACGAGCAAACTGGGCAGCACCTTTACCGAAACCTTCGACCCGTACCGTATCTGTAGCAGGGTCAGGATTGTCAATTGTCACCCATTCCACCGGCATCGGTTGGCCCTTGGGGAAGCCTGCAAAAGTCTTTGCCTGCGGCATATTCTTAATCTTCAGCGCTTGCAGAGTGCCCCCTGCGCTTAAATTGTTCCGTTGAGATGGGATAAAGCGATAAAAAAGGCTATCTCCTCGGTCTTCAGTCTCGTAAACAATTCCTGTTTTGGGGTCGATCGCCACCGCTTCATGGTTAAACCGTCCCATTGCAACTAAAGGTACGGGATTCACAGGAACCGTTGCCAGAGCCGGAACTTCAAAGTTGTAGCCGTGAGATTTCGAGACATTTGTCGGATTGCCTGGTTTATTAGTCGCCAGAGTCGAGGTATTCTCCTCGCAACTAATCCAAGAACCCCAGGGAGTCGGACCGCCGGCACAATTTCGATAGGTGCCGCTAAGTGAAGTGTAGTGGTTGACGAGCTGACGATTGGGGCCAACCTGTAGTGTGGTTGTCCCGCCTTTGCAAAGAGGATCGTAAGGATTGGGGCCCACAACTTGTGTTGAAGAATTCGGACTCAGTTCGTGATTGCGAACCAGAATCACCGTGTTTTGGGGACCTGGGAAAGCCGCCATGCCATCGTGACCACCGGGCACAGGGGAACCATCACTCATCATTTCGCCCGTTCGTGAAAAAGCCCGATACTGAAACCCACGGGGTAAATCTAACAATCCATTCGGATCGGCTACGAGAGGGCCATACCCTCCCCCAAATACTGATTGACCATTCGCCTGTCTGGCATAAAGCGCTTCTAGAGGAGACATCATCAAAGTGCCAGCAGCACTCGCTCCTGCCAAGGTAAAAAACTTTCGTCGTGATAGTTGCATCAGCTTTTCCGGTGAATTAAACAAAGCATACTAAGCCTGCATCAAGACCAAGATAAGGTTGGTTTAACTTCTCGTTAAGGTTGTCTCATAGCTGTTCAAAGTCAATCCCAGCGGCTCGTAATGGCGCCACTAACCGGGCTGTTCGTTGCTTTATCTATTCAACCTGTTGACGTTTTTATTCGGTAGGGAATTGTAGAGTGGATAGTACCTTGATCGGCTTTATTCAAAGATATTTTTGTAAAATAAATCTATATTCATTAAATTTTAAAATAACAACAATTAACTAAATTAATGAAATTTTTAACCCATATTTATTATTTATTTCTTTAATTTTATGTGACTTTAAAAAGCTTATATTTGTTTACTATTCACCCTAATAATACCCCTTTAAATTGTTGCCGCCTGAGCTGAAATCGAGTATTTATAAAAAACTAGCACATTGAAATAGTGATTAGCAGTTGAATGAAGTACACGCCTAATGAAGAGCTTATTGTTGTCGGCATTATGAGCCTGTACCTCATCCTAATGAGAATCGATACAAAATCCTAATTTTCGTTCGCAAGCAGTGCCGGGGAATACGGATTTTGAGGCGAAGCCTCGCGTAAATAAAATTATTTAAATTTGCCAAGTTTTAACATCCGTTTGATTTTTGCCCACTGTGTTTCCCATTTCATAAAAGCAGCCAGATACGATTAGTAACAGCTTGTGCAGGTTTGAGGGCAAGTGTCAAGTGATTTTGTTTCACCCAATCTGCACACAAGTAATCGGACACAACGCTAAAGCCAAATCCCAATACAACCGCTTGTATAATTGCTCTTAAATCGGGTACTATCAGTTTCGGATGAACGTCAACTTGTCTGCCAAATACAACTCGCCAATAGCGGCGGGCGGCAGGTGGCGCGAGTGGAAAATACTCTCAATCCTGCACAAATTGACCCTGCAGAATATGGTGCTATTTTCTACGCTGGGGGACACGGTACAATGTGGGATTTGGCCGATAAGCTGTTGTACCTTTAAATAGGGTATAATAAAAAATGAGTTTAGTCAATCTCTACAAAAATGCCAGCTAAAAACC
>NZ_JAUBPU010000008.1:152360-155462 GCF_036700885.1 Microcoleus sp. S13_B4 | reverse complement strand
TTTCGACTCCGAGTTAACAATTTTTCTTGATTTTACATCATCTTACATTTGTCTCACATTTATTTGAAATGACTATATCTATGAGACAAACCAACAATACAATACATCCGCCCCGGCCCAACGAACTTTTTTATGGCAACAAAATTATGAAATACGATCGTAATAAACACCACCGCCGTTCAATTCGCCTGCCAGGATATGATTATAGGACTCCCGGTGCGTATTTTATCACTATTTGCAGTTGGCAGCGCGAATGTTTATTCGGCGAAGTTATTAATGATAAAATGCAATTGAGTCCCTATGGGAAAACTGTTTTATTCAATTGGAGCATTCTTCCCAAACGTTACCAAAACGTAGTATTAGACAATTTTATTGTGATGCCAAATCACGTTCATGGAATTATTGTTTTGAAAGGGAGCCCAGAAATAAATTATACAGAATCCGATAAATTTGGGTACAGAAAATCAACAATCCATCCTTTGTCGGAAATTGTGCGGGGTTTAAAAACATCTTCGGCGCGGCGAATTAACCAAATGCGATATTTGACCGGCATATCGGTGTGGCAGCGGGGTTATTACGAACATATCATCCGCAATGAAGAATCATTAGTTGCCATTCGTGAATATATTGTTAATAATCCTTTGTTGTGGGGAAAAGATCAATTGTATCCTCATAATTCAGTCAAAATTAATGAATCTAGTCCGCTGGCGATCGAATGGAATGGCAAATTTTATATGCAGTCGATCGTCCTCTAATATTATGTCAATCCATTCGTAGGGGCGGGTTTCACCAACCATCTCTGCCATAAACCAACAATATAACAAACCCGCCCCCCCAACGAGAAATCCAAATTAACCGATTCGTAGGGGCGGGTTTCACCAACCATCTCTGTCATAAACCAACAATATAATAAACCCGCCCCCTACATTTTTGGGATGCTCTCAAACATCAGGTTAATCTGGGTTATTGGTGGGGTGGGGGCGGGTTTTTATAGATTGTTTGTCAGCCTCAAATATTGTTGGTAAAACCCGCCCCTACAGACCTAATAAATTATCGGAATTTATTCACGAAAATCATCCCAAATCAAAAGATTTGTAGGGGCGGGTTTCACCAACAATATTTGCCTAAAATCCATAATCTCGTAAACCGTTCGGCTGACGCTCACGGCGAAGCCCGCCCCCACCCAACGGTAAATCGCAATCTACCTATTTCAAGGTACAAAGGGCGGGTTTACAATATTTTTGGTTTTTAAATCAAAATCTTGGCGAACCCGCCCCTACGGGCCTAATAAATTATCGGAAATCAAACAATCTCGATCGACCCACACCTACCAACTAAGGCAAATCAGTGCTCCCCATCAGATAAAGGTCGCACTCCCGGGCCACGCCACGTCCTTCATTAATCGCCCAAACCACCAAACTCTGTCCCCGGCGACAGTCCCCAGCCGCGAAAACTCCCGGAATGCTGGTTGTATATTTTTCGTGCTCGGCTTTCACGTTGCTGCGGGCGTCGCGTTCCAATCCCAGCGCATCCAGCAGCGGCTGTTCGGGGCCGAGGAAACCCATCGCTAGCAACACAAGCTGTGCGGGCAACACTTTTTCCGTGCCCGGGATGTGGTTCGGAATGAACTGCCCTTTCTCGTTTTTCGCCCACTCCACCTCAACGGTGTGCACAGCTTTGACATTGCCGTTTTCGTCGCCCTCGAACTTTGTCGCCGTGGTGAGATAGCCGCGGGGGTCGTCGCCGAATTTGGCTGCGGCTTCTTCTTGGCCGTAGTCGAGGCGGTAGACTTTTGGCCATTCCGGCCAGGGATTGTTGGCGGCGCGTTCCGAGGGCGGTTTGGGCAGGATTTCTAGCTGTACGAGGCTTTTGCAGCCGTGGCGGATGGAGGTGCCCACGCAGTCGGTGCCGGTGTCGCCACCGCCGATGATGACGATATCTTTGCCTTCGGCGGAGATGAAGTTATCGTTGGTACTCTTGTCTAAAACTGCTTTGGTGTTCGCAGTCAGGAAGTCCATTGCGAAGTGGATGCCTTTTAATTCCCGGCCGGGGATGCCTAAGTCGCGGGGTTTGGTGGCGCCAGTACAGAGCACAACGGAGTCGTATTCTTTTAGCAGTTGTTCGGCTGGTAAGTCTTTGCCGACTTCGGTGTTGCACACGAATGTCACGCCTTCGTCTTCGAGGACTTTCAGGCGGCGCATTACGACTTGTTCTTTGTCTAGCTTCATGTTGGGGATGCCATACATTAGCAGGCCGCCTGGTCGATCGGCTCTTTCGTATACTGTTACCCAATGACCGGCTTTATTTAGTTGCGCGGCGGCGGACAAACCGGCGGGCCCGGAACCGATGACGGCGATTTTTTTGCCGGTGCGTTTGGCGGGTGGTTCGGCAGTAATCCAGCCTTCATCCCAGCCTTTATCGATAATTGCAGCTTCGATGTTTTTAATCGTCACAGGCGGGTTGTTGATGCCGAGCACGCAAGCGCCTTCGCAGGGGGCGGGACAGACGCGGCCTGTGAATTCGGGGAAGTTGTTCGTTTTGTGGAGTCTGTCTAGGGCTTCTTTCCACAGTCCGCGATATACTAGGTCGTTCCATTCGGGGATGAGGTTGTTAATCGGGCAGCCGCTTGCCATGCCGCTGATAATTGTGCCCGTGTGGCAAAACGGAATGCCGCAATCCATGCAGCGCGCGCCTTGGGTGCGGAGTTTGTCCTCATCCATTGGCAGGTGAAATTCGTCCCAGTTGTGGACTCTCTCGACTGGTGAGAGTTCGGAGGGCAATTCGCGCAAGAATTCGATAAAGCCTGTTGGTTTTCCCATAGTGGTGTTCTGGTTAGAATTTACTATTCTGTCAGTTTCTCAAAGGTGAAGCTGGCGGGCTTCTGAATTAACTATTGTGATCTAAATTGTGTGCGATCGCACCTCAGATTGAGCACTTCCTACGTGAAATCTGCAATATTGCCGGGACTCGCCAATTGTCAAGAGTCGGGAAATCGTCACGCCAGCAGACTGCCCCAAAACAGCCATTGCTGCTAAGCTGTTGGGCATTTAACCTGCATACTGCGGGCGGGGACATTTAATTTTTCCCTAATTGACTGACGAT